>JAQVCX010000158.1 GCA_028689545.1 Parabacteroides sp. | reverse complement strand
CCTCCGATTCCCGGCCGTCCCGGGCTCCGATTCCTGCTCAAACAGGCCGCTTTTCCCTCCTATCTCACCGCAAACCGCTCCGATTTCAAGCCCGTATTAAGCCCCGATTTCGAGCCTAATTTTCCCTTAAAATCCATTATTTCCACCCAAATACCCCTATTATTTCCCCCGAAATAATCAATTTCCTTCCCATTTTACCCCTCTTTCCGGCATTTATCCGCCGCGCATCGTACTTCTGCGCCCGCATTTCCCTCTGATTTCAAAAACCCCGTATATCGCGTTTAAGCGGATTCCGGGCAATCTTCTACCTCCTTTCGACATTGTATATAAACCTATCCAATGCGGCAACACCCCGGCTTTTACCGCAAATTGCCGCACCCCGGCCGGCCGAAGACAAATAATAACCTATATATACTCAGACCGCATACAATATATTGTAAGAGGTGAACACCATGAGTGACACAAAAGCAAGCGATGTATGCGAAAACTTTGCACGGAAAGAGTCGACTGAATCATTCCAGTATTATCATGAAGAGACTTCTCACGGGTCACACTATCTCCATAAATCAACCTGCTGGAATATGCGCGATTTAGAACGCTTAACCAAAGCGTGCAAGGAGAGCAACTGTGCCTTTGTAATACGAAATGAGCACTCCGTATATGTATTTAGAGACTATTAAAAGCAAAAAAGAAGGTGAACACACAATGACAAAAAACACCCCTGACCAAATGCAAAAAATCGTTGAGAACCTGTTAGTAGACCTGCACAAATATGATGATTGCTCCCTGTGGGATTGCTCCGATTGTCCGTTACATCTTGACGAGCCTGTAGTGGACTCGTGGGGGGACGACACACAATGCGGCTGGTTACTCCTCAAAACGGCAACCTGGAAGATTCTGAGGGAATAACCCATTCATTCCCTTTTATATAACCCTACCCATAACTAAAACAACACCTATATAAACAAACCGAACAGAGAGATTATCATGCAAGCCTTGAATCCCTATTCGCGCGCATCTCACAACGGCCTTGCAGGAGAGCGCATAGCAGAATCGATTCTGAACGTCCCCGTAGACCCTACCGCGGTCATTGATATCACTACGCCCCGGGGACGCCCCGTAGAGGTTAAAACCTGTCAGGCATGGGTTAAAACCGCGCATACTGACAATCACCGGCGCCGGGGTCGTTACAACCTTATTGGCACTCAGCACCGCGCGCTCTGTAAAGCCGGTGGCTACTACCTTTTTATCCTCCTTGACGACGACGAAAAACCCATTCATGTATCCTGTCTGCCTGCGCAGCAACTCTATCATCCGTCCCTCCAGGTGGAAAATACCAGGGTCTCCCTCTCATGGAACAAGGTCATACCTCCGGAGGCGTTATAAATGGCGCGCGTTGCCGGAGCCAACATTCTCACCGTCGATGAGGATTTTACCGCCTGTATACCTACCCGGATGCCCCCGAAGGGCGCGCCTACCCGCCGTATATCCATCCTGCAGGCGCTTGAAATAGCAGAGGAGTTTTACAAATCACAACGCGCGCATGCCCGCAATGCTGAGTATTGCCGCGCAAGGCGGGCGCGCTCATGACCGACCTAAAACCGCTCTACATCGATGGCAAACGGGATAGCAGGCGCCGATACGTAACGCCGACCGGCGAAATCATCTCGCGACGTGAGCAAATCCGACGCACCGAAGGTAACACCCCTGAACAAAAAGCCGTCCGCCGTTATGAGGAAGGGAAGAGCAAAGCAGGCGTAACCGTCCGTCGGTATCAACGCAAGGAGAAGCAAAGGAAAGAAGGCATCAAGAAGGCCACGGTAGAGTTGTGGGGCAACGAAGACCGCGAGATATACCAAAAAACGATGCCGACCGGAGGAGAGCGCGGCTATTACCAATTACAGGGGACATATCAGTTTTACAATCCCACATACCGCTCCTACGACGTTGCTACAGGGTATTCGACGGCTGACGATGCAATGCGCCCCTATATGTCGCCTAATTATCTAATCCTCCGACGACAAGCGGTTCTAAATGCCGCCGCACAACTTGAAGGTTACGAATGGAAATATGTAGGCGTGGTTGAGGAGAATTGGATACTATGGTGAGCAAGCACGCGAAATACCATTTCGCCCCACGCCCACCGGCGAACCCAAAACCGCGTTATTACGTCGCATTCGATACGGAAACAAGGGACGACGGGTCGTTTATATGTGGCGCATACTACGGGGTCATTCCCGGCCGACGAGAGGATACAGTTATATCAGAATATTGCGCTGATTTGCAGTCATTCCGGGAGACATTCCTGCGCATAGAACAACTCGCAAAAGCGCAAAAACGCTCATTTATCTTGATAGGGTTTAACACCTCTTACGATATCACCTATCTAGGCGATATCGTAGATTCGGCGCTCCGGCTCGATGCCGGTTCTCGGTTTATACAGGCCAAAACCGTCAACGGCACCAAAATATTGGATATCAGCAACCACGTAATTGGCAGGCTCGAAGATTGGATTGAACGACTCAAAATGCAGGAGCGATATGGTATCTGCAAGCAGCAAAATTACCTCAATTCGGAGGAGGGGAAACGCGCTCAAGTTCTCGACGACGCCCGCGCGACCTATATCCTCAGCGAGTGGGTAGAAGGTAACCTCCTGAATACGTTCGGTATCGGTCTCACCCCGACAAAATTCGGCGCGGCACTCAAAATATTTCAATCCCGGTATTTTACCGGGAAGTGGGCGCGCTCCGCATCCGAGCAATGGAAAAACGACTTTGAACGTCAATCCTACTACGGCGGTCGGTGCGAAGTTTTTAAGCGTGGATTGCAGAGGGTTACGTCTTACGATGTCAATTCTATGTATGTTGCGATTATGCGTGATGAACTAATCCCGAATTCATCCATTACAAAATACCTCAAAAATCCGGAGCAGATCATAGGCATGATTGATACCGAATTTCTGACTATCGATTGCCGGGTCAGGGTGCCAAAAATACGCATCGGATTACTACCTTATCGCTCTCCTGCTACAGGTAAACTAATATTTCCGTGGGGTGAGTGGCGCGGATGCTACAGTTCAGTTGAACTCCGAGAGGCCCTTAAATGGGGGGCTGAAATAGTTACCGTATACCGCGCGCTCTGGTATCCTGAGTCAGAAAGGTATTTTCGGGATTATGCCCAAATGACTATGGATGGTCGGAAACAGGCAAAAGCGCGCGGTGACGCCGCTGAAGAGCAACTCTATAAATATTACGGGAACGGGCTTTACGGCAAATTTGGGCAACGAAACACCAAAGGAGGACAATACGTCCGCCTTTCCCAGTTTACCGGCGACCTAAAAGGGTTGCGCATAGTCCCGGGTGCCGGGGATTATTGGGTAGAACTCCCAGTTACAGGCTCTGAAGATTCGTGGCATACGTTCCCGGTCATTTGTGCCACGATAACCGCTTACGCCCGCGCTAAAATGCTCTCCGCGCTCTGCCATAACGCGGAAACCGCCGTTTATTGTGATACCGATTCGCTCAAATGCGTAGGCGCGGCCGCCGGAATTACCGTTTCCGACGCCCCCGGGGATTGGGGCTATGAGTATGAGGCAGAACAGGAATTTTACCGGCCGAAACGATACGCTGATAAACGTAAAGGAGTGCCGAAAAGCGCATTACTCGTCGCAAAAACCGATGATGCCGAAACCTACGAGTTTGAACGGCCAACGAAATTCCGGACGGCTATACGTCAGCATTGCGAGCAAAACGTGTGGAGGAGAGAGCAAAAAACCCTCTCCCTCGTCGACGATAAACGCGAATGGCTCGACGATGGGTCATCATATCCGCTTTACGTCTACGTCCCAGAGGAGCCCGCGCCCGACGAAAAAATTATACCTCTTTCTTCCGACGTTTCGGTTTCTTCTTCGGGACTGCTATAATTTCATCAGTATTATACAAATCGGTGAATGCTCCCGCATTCAGCCGGATAACCTCGTCATTTAAGTAAGGGTCGTGCTGAAAGAGATAGATAATATGCTCTTCCTCGCATCGGTCGAGACTACAGGGCTCACCGTCCCGGTGAAATTTGCGCGGTAAAAACGCGCGGTCTGTCTGAACTCTCAACCGTGGATGAATATCCCCATACCGTTGAGTATCGTAGTGGATATCGGTATTGCGCTTCCGGGATTGTCCCACCACAGAACCGATGAACTCCTTTAAATCGCCGGAATTGACGCCTAACGAATTGAGGTAAACCTGCATTTCGGTGATTAGGATAGTCGTATCCCTGACATTCTCCTCGACCACCATGCGCGCGATTTCTTCAACCGGCACATACTCCGAGAACGACGTTTTATAGTTGCTGATAACGTGCCGACCGCGTTGTGCGTCCAGATAGCCAATAAACGTGAGGGATAGGGTTTTCCCGTTCCCGCGCAACGCATGGTTACCGCGGTTATGCGGGCACCCCGGGATACTGCCAAAAAACCCATAAATCATTAGTAGTCAAACCTCCCTAATATACCGCCGCCGCGGCCGACCGGTTGCTCCTGTCCAGTATTCCCGACCGCCTGAAATATCCGGATAATCTCGTCCCGGCTTTTTCCATCGAGCGAAATACGGCCGGATAACGCGCCCTCACATACCGCCGTGAGAACTCGGTTATCATAGCGGTTGTAGGTAAACTCTCCAGTATCAGGGTCGAGGAACGGCTTATACGACCGCTCCAGACGCGCACGGAGGAACGCCTGAGAACCAATAACCCTCACAACGCCGCGAACGTTCCTGCTCGATAGGCGCGACCTCTGAAGCATGCGGTTATTTGTGAAAATCGCATCCACCGTCGAGAGCAATGCCTCGATTATCGACGGTTTACCAGCAGTTGAGGAGGTGGAGGCTATTAAATCCTCGAAATCGACCGCCATTTCATACACCTCCGAATAGCAGGATTAGGACAAATATTAGCACCGCGCCGCCTGCCAGGAGCCATATCCACGACATGTCTTTTTCCGTCTCTGCCAGCAAATCCGCGACCGTCTGCGCTTCCAGTTCAGTCT
>JAQVCX010000157.1 GCA_028689545.1 Parabacteroides sp. | reverse complement strand
TCCTTTAGCTCCTCGGTAATATAACGCTCGGCATTCACCAAGGTCTGCTTACGGATCCAATTCGCCGGCACCTTATCCTTATGGGTATTGCGTACCTCTATATAATAGCCGAAAACGTTGTTGAAAGCGATCTTCAAGCTTGGGATACCCGTCTGTTCGCTCTCACGCTGCTGTACCTTCAGCAAATAATCCTTGCCGGAATAAGCGATGGCACGCAAGTCGTCCAATTCCTCGTTGACACCCTTCGCTATAATTCCCCCCTTATTTACCAACGAAGGGGGATCGTTATTAATTTCTTTCTCGATCCGGTCGCGAATCAAGGCACAAGCGTTCAATTGCTCCCCGATCCGGCACAAGCTAGGCTCCTCGCTCGCCATACATGCCTCCTTGATCGGCTCGATCGCACGAAGCGCCACCTTTAGCTGGACTACCTCGCGAGGAGATACACGACCGACAGCTACCTTGGAGATGATACGCTCCAAATCGCCGATCTGCTCCAACTGCGTATCCAGCAACTCCTTCGTATCCGGTTCGCGGAAGAAATGATCCACTACCTCTTGGCGTTCTTGGATCGGTTTTACATCCTTTAGCGGGAACAGTATCCACCGGCGAAGCATACGGGAACCCATCGGCGAGATCGTCTTATCGATCACGTCCAGCAAGCTCGTTCCCTCATCGTTCATCGTACCCACCAACTCCAGGCTGCGTACCGTGAACTTATCCAAACGGACGTATCGATCTTCCTCGATACGGGATAAGGCGGTGATATGCGAGATATGCGTGTGCTGGGTCTGGTCCAGATAATATAAGATCGCTCCGGAAGCGATAATGCCCAATTTCAGATGTTGTACGCCAAAACCCTTCAGGTTCTTCGTCTCGAAATGCTTCAACAAGCGATCCTCGGCCGCCGAGGTCGTAAAGATCCAGTCATCCAGCTCGAAGATAAAGAAACGAGGACCGAAAGCCTCCTCGAAACGTTTTTTGTTTCCCCGTTCGATCAAGACCTCCTTCGGGGAAAAGTTATTGAGTAATTTGTCGATATAGTCGATAGACCCCTCCGCCGTCATAAACTCGCCGGTAGAGATATCCAAGAAAGAGATACCACATACCTCCTTGGCGAAATGGATAGAGGCCAAGAAATTATTCTCTTTATGATTCAGTATATTATCATTGATGGAAACACCGGGAGTCACCAATTCCGTAATGCCCCGCTTCACCAATTTCTTCGTCAACTTAGGGTCTTCCAGCTGGTCGCAAATAGCGACACGCTTACCGGCCCGCACCAATTTCGGCAGATAAGAATCCAAGGCATGATGTGGAAATCCCGCCATCTCAACATGCTGCGCCACGCCATTCGCACGTTTGGTCTGTACGATACCCAATATCTCCGCGCCAATCACGGCATCCTCGCCATACATCTCGTAAAAGTCTCCTACCCGGAATAAAAGGATAGCGTCCGGATGTTTCGCCTTTATATCGAAATACTGCTTCATCAAAGGGGTTTCCACAACTTTTGCCACAATCGTAATCTTTTAATGCGTTTACTATTTATCCGCACAAAGGTACTATTTTTTTCTATCCGTTCACTTTCTTATAATCCGCTAAAAAAGTAGCCAGCCCGCTATCCGTCAGCGGGTGTTTCAATAAGCCTTTAATGGCGGACAAAGGGCAGGTAGCCACATCCGCCCCCGCCTCCACGCATTGGATGATGTGCTGGGTGCTGCGGATAGAAGCCGCCAATACTTGGGTATCATAATCGTAATAATCATACATTTCCACGATCTTACGCACCAACTCTATCCCGTCGCTGGAGATATCATCCAGACGGCCCACGAACGGCGATACATACGTAGCCCCCGCCTTAGCCGCCAATAACGCCTGGCCGACAGAGAAAACCAACGTACAATTCGTACGGATGCCTTTTTGGGTGAAATATTTTATCGCCTTGATCCCCGCTTCTATACAAGGTACTTTTACGACTATATTAGGATGTAAAGCGGCCAGCTCCTCCCCTTCTTTTATCATGCCCGCCAGGTCGGTAGCGATTACCTCGGCGCTCACGTCGCCCTTTACGATCTCGCAAATCTCCAAGTAGTGCTTCCGTTGATTCTCCACTCCCCGGATTCCCTCTTTCGCCATTAAGGACGGATTAGTCGTCACGCCATCCAATACTCCCAATTCATTCGCTTCCCGGATCTGGTCCAGATTAGCCGTGTCAATAAAAAACTTCATAGCTTTAAACTTTAATGTTACGTATTTGTATAACCCTTCTGATTCGCTATTAGTTCTAAATCAACCGCCTAAATCTCCTACTTATCCCTTTTTAAAATACAGCGGCCATAAAGCCTGTATACGATTCGCTATATGATAGGCCAATACCGGAGGAACCGCGTTACCGATCACTTTATATGCGCCTGAGGCACTCAGCTCAAAACGTGTACTGTTCTTTTTATGGGAGACAAACCTATAATCCGGCGGAAACGTCTGTATCAAGGCGCATTCACGAGGTGTTAAGCGACGTTCTTGTAAGCCAGCGTCTAATTCTTCCGTGATAACGCCCCCGTGTTCCCGGGATAAACGGCGGTATTCTATATTCCCATGATGCTCGGAACGAATCGTCGGGCTAATATGATCCAACGCGATCTCCTTTTGACCTTGACAATGAGCGCCCATATATTTCGCCCGCGAATAATGCCGCTGGGATAGATCGCCTGTCCTATCCGGTTCCTCCAATCCTACGAATACATCCCGGCAAACCACCGGCGGCAATAGTTTCTTATCGGCCACGGTACAAGCGTGTGTCGGACTCGGATAAGGATTGTAAGCCGTTGGCACTTTCTCCTCTTGAAGCGCTCTTAAAGCCTTCACCTTTAACGCGGACTTACGTATCCCGATAAAGATCACACGTTCCCGAGACTCCGGAACTCCATAATTGCCGGCATGCAGAACTTGAGGATCCAGAACGATATATCCATCCCCGGCCGCATGGGCGAAGTCTCTCTGAATAATACTTTTCACGTCTCCCAGATTCACCAGCCCCTTCACGTTCTCGGCGATAAATATCTTCGGTCTCGTAATATCGATCACCTGCTTCATCCAATAGTAAAGCTTGCCCCTCGTCTCCTCCGAGGCCTCATCGTCCTCACGCAATTTCCCGGTATGATCCTTATTCGAATCGAATCCCAACCGTTTACCGGAGGCACTGAAATCCTGACAAGGGAAACCTCCCGTGACGACATCTATATTTTCCGGGAAGACCTTTTTTCCGGCTTGATACTCTTTCACCAAGTCTACGATACTCTTCGCGTTATAAACGTTTTTATCATATCCGAATCGATCCATATATTGAAGCCAAGCGGTTTGCGCCTCTTTCAATATATCATTCGCGAAGACCGTCCGAAAACGATTCCTCTGTAAACGGACCCAATGCTCATCGATAACCTCCCCGATCCACGAACTTTGAGGAGATATGGATTTACGATGACATATAAAATCCCCCTCAAACCCTAAATCCATGCCTCCACATCCGGAGAACAGAGACAAAACCCGTAAGTTATCCATGCTATATACTATTTTTTTATCAAAAGAGTTGCAAAGCTACAAAAATCACGGGAAAAGCACTAAAATCTATCAGTCTTTGCTCAAAACAATCTTATGTAAGAAATTATCCTCATAATAATCTACCATATAGATTATCGAATTATCTTCCGTCGCGCATCCCGTGTACAGGCCTCTTCCTTTGGGTAACGAATAGCGAGCAACCGGATTCCCCTCCCAATCGAACTGCTCCAGATACAAGGGATTCGTTTCATCCGTATCTTTCTTTGATTCCCGGTAAACGGCATAGACATACTTGTCACTCGCGAAACAACTGTAATAATAGAGAGGATTATCCGGCGAAGAGGTAGTTTTTAAGGTCTTATCTCCAAATTGGCACATCTTTGCATGGTTACCATCAAAGTCGAAGAAAACAATCCGGTCATGATACGTAAACGCAAATGCCTCTCGTTTTCTCGAAAAGCTATGCGCCAAATTGCCGATATAGAAAAACCAGCCAGCTCCTTCCGCGAACTGGAAAGGTACGATTCCCTTCACCGTAGTATCCTTCAAGCTTACCCATCCTATTCCCATTCCTTCATTTGAACCTAGACAGACCTGCATCTTACCATCTCCCATATATAAAGAATTATTAGGTACTATCTTATTTGCAGGGATTTCAGCCAATCTATCATACTCCTCCAATTTAAGGGTAGTGGACAAAGTAAAAAGTCGATTATTATGTAGGTTCCAAATATAACAAAGTTTATCGGTCTCTTCCGTGGGTATCACACGTATATCCATAAACTCATCCGGTCCCTCTCCAAAAGGGGCTAACTGAGCAACCGTTTTATAATCGGGCAAAGAGAGTACATGCAACAGATAGGCTCCCTCCCTCCACTCAAGATGTTTAACGATAAGATAGTTACCTTTAGCAAATAGATCGGTTTCCCGAAGCTCGATCTCCAAGTCGATCGGTATCCGCTCAATAGAACGGATCTCCCCTTTCGGAAAATCGGATTTCTCTAGCTGAATGATATTCGACTTCGGTATTTCCGGATACTCCACTCCCCCAAGCTGCACTAAACTAGCAACTTGAGAAGTATTAGATTTCTCATGTCCACATCCTGTCAATAGCAGAATAGTTACGACAATAGCACTAAAAAAGGCAACAATACGCATATCTCTAACAGTTTGTCAAAGATACCCATTAATCACGAAAGAGGCAATATCGCAAACAGCAATTCTACCACCTATATTTTATAAAAACATCTACAACATCTACCACAATATTTTTTACTCTCTATAAATAAGACTCTTAACTATCGGTTGTAGATATAAAAACATCTACAACTATTGCTCTTTATCTACCACTTTTACCTCATATTGATACTTTTTTCTTTACATTGGTCGAAAATACGTGTTCCTTTTGAAAGACATTGATCGGTTAGGTGCCAATAGGCAAAGCGATAGGTTCAAGAGGGGTTTCCCTTGGAGGAATAAAGTGTTTCCCTAAGGAAAAACATTTGTTTCTC
>JAQVCX010000156.1 GCA_028689545.1 Parabacteroides sp. | reverse complement strand
ATGCTAAAATCAAAGCTTTTCGAAGCCAGTTAAGAGGGGTGTCTGATGTGAAATTCTTCATGTTTAGGCTGGCTATGCTATACGCTTAAAAGAAAGCTTGCCAACCGGGAAAATCCGCTGACCCATCATTACCTGTCTGCCTATATACCATCTGATCTCTTCACCCTTGTGAAACGATTAGATCCTCCAGTGCTTGGCGATACATATCCCTTTCTTTATTTTTAGATTACGCAGACATGTGGCTTAGATTCAATTTTAGGATTGATCCGTTTGAACTTATCGGTAAATCCAGCTGTTATTAAAGGGATATCATTTTAAAATATATACATTATGACGATTGCTTTTATCCGGGCATACAATAATAAGCAAAACACCGATGCCCAGGAAGCCATGATCCGGGAGTTTGCCGAATGCCAGAAGATAGAGATTGGGAAATGGGCTAAAGAGGTAGGAAAGAGCCCGCGCGCGAACCGTAGGCTGGAAGGTATTGTTAGCTCTTCAAGTCCCGGAGATGAGATACTTGTGTCGGATATATCACGTGTGAGCTATAAGGTCATCGAGATCATCCATATCCTTTTGCTTTGTATCGAGCGGAAGGTAACGCTCCGGAGCGTAAGCGACGGATATGTGTTCGATGATAATATCGACAGCAAGACTTTGGCCTTTACCTTCGCCCTCGTCTCTGATATAGAGAAAAAGCTGGTCTCTACCCGTACGAAGGAAGCCCTTGCCTTGAGCAAGACTAAAGGCGTGGTGCTGGGCCGCCCGAAAAGAGATCAACTAGAGGGACGCTTGGAGCCTCATAAGGAGCAAATAGAGAAAGACTTGAAAGATCCGAGCTTGACATACGACCAGATAGCGGAGAAATACAAGGTATCGCTAGGCAGCCTCAAACGTTTCATGAAGACGCATCTTTCCGATAAAAAGAAGAAGAAATAAGTATTCAATGCGGCCATGCGCCAATCTGCCAATCATCCACCTAGGATATTTCATTGGCAGATTGGCAGATCGGCACATGGAGCAATTATTATTTCTCGATCCGGATACGGGCATCTACGGCGAATAAGCCCCTGTCCGTAGCTACCAGCGGATTTATATCCATTTCCTTTATCTCGCTGGCAAAACGGAGCAAGGTGGAGAGGCGAACGATAATGTCCGCGTATTGTTGCTCGTCGATGCCCTTTTGCCCGCGCGTACCTTTAATAATAGGATAACCCCGCAAGGAACGAATCATCGAATAAGTCTCGTCGTATGACAACGGAGCCAAGCCATAAGAGACATCTTTCAATACCTCCACGAAGATTCCGCCCAATCCGCAAAGCACCACATGGCCGAAACGATCCTCGTACTTAGCCCCCAAGAACAATTCCTGTCCTTTCAGCATCGGTTGCACCAAGATTCCCGTGACACCCGGCAGACGCATCATGCGCTCATACTCGAACAATAAATGCTCTTCTCCACGGATGTTCAAGGCCACACTGCCGATATCGCTCTTATGCACAGGCCCCACGACCTTGGCTACCACCGGATATTTCACCTTCTTGGCGAAAGCCAGCAACGCATCCCTATCCTCCGAGGCATATTGCTCTACCACGGGGATATTGGCGGCACGCAGCAATGTACGCACTTCCTCCGGATTCAAATAACCGCTACCCGGCAATCGGTCTATGATCCGACGCACCTCCGGCACATCCACGCCATATAGCTGGATATCCGTGCTCATCGGTTTCGGCGTATTGATCACCCGGGAAAGGGCGGTACCCAATGTCACCTCGTCCGAGAAGTTCACATGGCCTTTCTTAACGAAGCTCTTCACCTCCGGCCCAGCCGTTACGATAGACGGCAAGATCGGGAAGATCGGCTTCTTGCACTCTTCCATCTTCTTATGAAGCACCTCGTAGGTATCATAAAGTTTCACCAAACCGGGACTGCCGAAGATGACCATCATCAAATCCACATTATCGAAACGATTCTCACAGAAATCGATGGCCGTAGCCAGATGCTCCGGTGTCCCCGTACCAATAATATCAATCGGATTACCGACAGCGGCACCCGGATATAGCTTTGATTTCAACTCATCAGCGATAGGGCCTTCCAAGCTTGGGACATTCAAGCGCCCCTTGGATAAAGCGTCCGCCAGCATCACCGCGGGGCCGCCGGCATGTGTCACGATCGCGCAATTCTTCCCCCTCACGTCTTTCAGCGTAAAGATACTCGCCACCGTAGTCAATTCCTCACGGCTAAAACAACGCACGATACCCGCCTTACGGAACAAAGCCTCCACGGCAGAGTCCGAGCTGGCGATAGCGCCCGTATGCGAAGAGGCCGCCCGCTTTCCCGACTCCGTACTTCCGGCCTTGATGGCGGCGATCTTGCATCCCTTACGTATCAAGGAAGACGCGTGATACAATAACTTATCTGGTTGCTTGATTTGCTCGATATACAACATCTTGATCTTGGAATCCAATACCGGATCGAAGTTCCGATCCATATATTCAAGGATATCCTCCACGCCATTCTGCTTGGAGTTTCCTACCGACCAAACAGAAGAGAAACGCAGCCCTTTTGTCAGCGCGGACTCGATAATGAACAAGGCCGTACCGCCGGAGCTAGAGATGAAATCCACGCCATCGGGATGGAATTCCGGTATCGGTTGCGTAAACACGCCATGATAGTTCATATTCATCAGCCCGATACAGTTCGGACCGATCAAGGAGGCTCCCGCCTCATTCACGACATCCAGCATCTGTTGCTCCAAGATACCGCCCTCGCGCGTCTCCTCGCCGAAGCCGGCCGAGATCACGATAAAGGCTTTTACCCCCTTTTCCCGGGTCAGCACCTCCATCACCTCCGGGCACGATTTACTCGGGATCGAGATGATAGCCAGCTCCGTCTCCGGGATATCGTGTACAGAAGAATACGACTTGATGCCTTGCACGTCTGTATCCTTGGCGTTTACCACACATAATTCTCCTTTATATTTTCCATCCAACAGGTTTCGCACGATACGGCCGCCCGGTTTATGTACGTTGTTGGAACCTCCCACCACTACGATGCTTTGAGGATTGATCAATTCTCGGTTAATCATGATATTCTGCTTAGTTCATTATTTATTTGTTACACTCTCTGTCCGCAACCAGTCACACCATGCATCCATCCCGTCTCCTTTCGTGGCGGATACCTCGAATATCTGGAGATGATGATTTACCTTCAGCGTGTTTTCCCGAAGCACCTCCACTTTCGTGTTCAGATAAGGAGCCAGATCGATCTTGTTGATTACGCAGATATCCGCCTCCTGGAAGATATGCGGGTATTTCAACGGTTTGTCGTCTCCCTCCGTCGTACTCACGATAACGACTTTCTTGGACTCTCCTAGATCGAACATGGCCGGACAGACCAGATTGCCGACATTCTCTATGAAAAGGATCGCTCCCTCCTTCGGGTTCAAATGCTTAACGGCGTGATTGACCATGTCCGCTTCCAAATGGCAACCGGTGCCGGTATTCACTTGGAAGACCGGGACCTCCAAGGCCGCTATACGGTCGGCATCGTTCGAGGTTTGCTGATCGCCTTCTATCACATAGATCGATTGCTTCGCTTTCAATCGACGGATCGTCTCTTCCAGCAAGGTGGTCTTACCGGACCCGGGCGAACTCATCAAGTTCAGGCAGAACAGGTTCTTCGCCTCGAAATATCCCCGGTTTCGCTCTGCCAATAAATTGTTACGTTGAAGTATATCTTGTTCCAGATTGATTACGATCTCCTCATCAGTATGGTGATGATGTTCATGACCATGAGAATGTTCATGTGTATGATCGTGATCGTGATGATGCTCTCCGCACCCGCAAGTTCCGCACATAGTATTCTGAGTTTTTAGTTCATTAATAGATTATTCCTTTTTAATAACAATCGATTTTACCCGAAGTTCCTTCCCTTTAAGGATTTTAACTAAATAGGAGCCGCAATGGGGACAAGGGGAAAACAAGGCGTTCATCGGGAAAACGGTCTCACAATCGCTGCACTGCCCCTCCCCCTCGATATAATGACGTACGATCCGGGCCTTTTCCAGCTTGCTGCCTTTTATGGCGCTATCCAAAGCGAACGCCAGGGTCTGGATCTCTACGCCAGACAGACGCCCTATCTCCAGCTCCAACTCCTCGACCACCGAGGCTCCCCGGTTATCGGCTTGTTCTTCCACTAGCTCCACGATGCTACGGGCTATAGACAACTCATGCATATCTGATCTCTGTTTTATAAGGGAGTCACCGAGGCGATCGTTAATTGCCCTACGGCTATCCCCCCATCGTTACAAGGTATACGAGACGGGATATAGAGGGGGATTCCAGCCATGATAAACTGCCTCCTCACCGACTCCGTCAATAATTTATTCTGGAAACATCCTCCCGAGATAACCACTTGCGTCGCTTTCGTCCGTTTCATCAACAAGCGGGCTTTCTGTACAAACAAGGAAGCCAACGTGGTATGGAAACGGGCGGATATCAAGCTCGCCGGGACCTCGTTCGCCTTATCATGCAATAAGGCCTCAAACAAAGCGTAAAAAGAGATTTCCTCTCCCTCCGCCGAGACGGGGTACGCATAAGCGTTCCTCTCTCCCATCGCCGCCTGCTCCAATAAGACCGGTGCCTCCGCTTGATGGCTGGATACATCGCAAATCCCCAATAAAGAAGCTACCGCGTCAAACAGGCGGCCGGCACTGGATGTATAGGGTGTATTCACGCCTTTCTCCATCATTCGCTCAAGCATAGCGATCTTCTCCGCACCGATGCGTTCCACGAAATCGGCCGGATAAGGAATACCCGACGGCTCCTCCCTGAAATGATGCCACAAATAGGCGACCACCATTCGCCAAGGCTCCTCGGCCGCCTTGTCGCCCCCCGGTAACGGGACATACTCGAAATGGGAAAGGCGACGGTATTTCGCCCGGTCGCAGAGGAAGAACTCGCCTCCCCACACCTTCCCGTCGTCGCCCAAGCCTGTCCCATCCATCACGATAGCCAGAACCGTCTCGTTCAATCCATGCTCCAGCATACAAGCGGCGGCATGGGCATGATGATGTTGCACCTTTAATAAAGGTAAGGAAAGAGCTTTCGAGAGACGTTCCGCCTCTTGGCTGGAAAGATAATCCGGATGCAGATCGCAAACCAAGCGCTGGGGATTG
>JAQVCX010000048.1 GCA_028689545.1 Parabacteroides sp. | reverse complement strand
GAGCGTCAGCAACTCATTCAGCAAGGAGATCAATTGGGCGGCGGTAAACGGCTTGTTCAAGAAGCCCGTGAAACCAGCCTCCAGATAATGCTCGTGTTCCTTGGCGATACTGGCGGACAGGGCGATCACCGGGATCTTATCCGTCCCGGAAATACCAGACATACGTATCCGCTCCAGCAAATGATAACCATCCAGTGTCGGCATCTGTATATCGGTGATAATGACGTTGAATACGGTGTTCCGCAATAGTTCGAGGACGTTATGCGGATTCGTACAACCTACCACCTGTACGTGGCATTGCCTCAAGAGCTCCTCCGTCAGGGCCAATTGCAAAGGATCATCATCTACCAGAAGGCAATAGACATCTTGCCCCTCGAACGAGGGTAAAGCCTCAGTCTCGCCGGTATCCGGAGCTTCCGCCGCTACGTCTGGCAAGGATTGGCTATCGGCCAAGGGAAGAGGTAACACGATCGTGAAATCACTGCCTTTCCCCGGGGTGCTATCCAAGGAAAGCGTACCGTTCATCAAGGACAGGAGCTTACGGGTGATGGATAGGCCCAGACCGAAACCTTCCGCCTCTTCCGTATTGGACAGACGGGTAAACTCCCCAAATATCCGTTCTTGCTCCTCTTCAGGGATGCCTTGACCGGAATCGCTTACGGTAATTGATAATTGATAATTGATAATTGAAAGTTTCTGTAGGGAGACAAGTAAAACGACTCGCCCCACTTCCGTGAACTTGATAGCGTTGGATAAGAGGTTTCCCACGACCTGCCGGATACGGATTGGGTCACCCATATAGACCTGCCCCGTCTCCCCCGGTTTTAGGTTCAAGACAAACAGCAGCCCTTTCGCCTCCGCTATCGGCTGGAAACTGGTATAGATCTCGTCGAATAAGGCTGGGACACGGAAGGGGACGCTATGCACCTCCATCTTCCCAGACTCCAATCGCTGGAAATCCAACAGATCGTTCACCAAGGAGAGGATATGGTCCGAGGAACCTTTCATATTCTCCAGGTAATACCGCTGGCGCTCATCCAGATGGCGACGCCGCAAAAGCTCGATATATCCGATAATGGAAGAGAGCGGGGCCCGTATGTCGTGGCTGATCGTCAGCATCAGCTTCTCACGGCTTCGCAATAAACTCTCGGCGATTAGTTTCGCCTGTTCCAATTGCATACGGTAATATTTACTTCGTGAGATATCCCGTGAGATAATGAAGAGAAACACAAAGGCTATCACCACGGAGACAATCGCTATTCCGGCGATCAGATGGGAGGTCTCTTTCAATAACGCCTGCTTCTTATAAACCCTCTCCAGCGAGGCCTCCACCTCCTCTTCCTCTATATTACGGAGCATTTGGTTGATCTCCCGGGTAATCACGCTATTGCTATAACGCAGGCTGGAAGCCCTTTCCAGCAACTGATCCATCAGCTGTTGCTGTTGCCAAGCCACACTGTCTTGGATGCCTTTCAACACACTGACTATCGTATCGGTCGGATTATAAGCGTTCACTAGCGTATCGGTGACGATCTCCCGGGTCGTGTTCACCACGATGCTGGTATCTTCCTTGCTGGGGGAAAACACCTCGGCCAGACGCTTGAAGAATCCCCGCTTCTTATGGGGAACCACTACCGTATCCTGCTTGACCTCTACCCGCTCCTGTATCTGCACCTCGTTTACGATCGTATCCCTAACAGCGATTATTTTCTCTATATTCTCCGTATAAAGACGCTCCGTATTCGCTTCCTGCCAAGTCTCGAGCAAGCGACGGGTATTCCATCGCTTACGCTCCAACAGTATGTCGATCGTATCTATTTTCAAGAGTTGCATGGAGTCCGTCACCAAGGTCCTCAACGAATCCATGTTATTATGCGCCTTATTCAGCGTACGATTGAAGTGGCGGAACTCGTTCTGGGGCATGCCCACCAACTGTCCCAATGCCTCGCTCTCATAGAGCAGGGAGAGCGTATTGGTGACCAAGTACACCTTGCGGCGTGCCTGATGATCCGGCATTTCCTCCTCGGCCACTTTCTCCACGATATTATAAATGTAAGCGACCGAGCAGACGGCTATCGTAATCAGTAAAATGTAGCCTAATATCACCTTGCTAGTAATATGTCCGCTTTGCTCTTTCATCTGGTTTTGAGATCAGTCTAATTCCTATCGTAAGCGATATTCCATTTATCCATCATCTCGAAATCCTGCTTTTTCAAGCCGACTTTCCAGAATGGGATCGGATCGTCATGGTCTCCCAGATACATACGTTCACGTACCTTGAAGGCCTGATTCGTCAAGGCAAACGTGGAATCGGCCACCGGAGTCCGCACGCCTGCTATATCGAGCATCGTATGGAATACGCTGTTCGTGCTAACCGGATAGGTCTCGTGCGCCTGCGCTTCCATATATTTCTGGGGATACGACTCCCGGTAGGCCTTCGAGAACCAGATCACATACGGGATATGCAACTGGTAATAGGTCGGTATCGGAGAGGCATGCAGATAACGAGCCCTGGAATCATCGAAGATATCCTCGCCATGATCGCTTAAGTAAAGCATGGATGCCGGGGTATCTGCCTTCGCCAGCATATCCACAATTTCCCCCAGCACGTAATCCGTATAATGGATGGAATTATCATAAGCGTTCCGCAACTCCTTTTTATACGAGGCACGGATTCCCTCCGCCTTATCCGGCGTATAGAAACGGAACTCCTTCGGATAACGTTCATGGTAATTGAAATGCGAGCCATAGGTATGCAATACCACGAAAAGATTACCCTCCTCTTTATCCAGCTCCTTCTTTAGATAAGGCAAGATCGCCGCGTCGTGCAAGGAGGTCAACGAAGAACCCGTATTAAACGCGCTCATATCGATAAAGGTATCTGCCTCCCGGTAAAAAGTGCCGATCATCGAAGTCGTCAGTTTCTGGTTGGCGATCACAAGCGTACGGAAACCGGCTTCCTTAAAGGCTGTCACGATACTTTTCTCGTCGTAAATAATTCCATAATTCTCCGCACTAGCGGCGGACAGGATGATAGGGACGCTCTTATGCGTATTATTCGATTGCGTCACCACATCCGTGAAATGTACCAATCCGTCTAAAGCCTCCATACGGGGAGTCGTCTTACGCTCGTATCCGTAAAGGCTCCATTCCATGGCACGGGAGGTCTCTCCCACTACCAAGACGTAGATCTCCCGTTTTCCCGACACTTGCTCCGGCTTGGTGGCGTCAAACTTAAAGTCGGCGGAAGTAATAGGGTACTTACTATTCCTCTCCGCCTTATGTATGGCGAAATAGAGATTGTATAACGCATTAGCCGGGTACATATCGTCTTTCCATGAGAACCGGGAGTCTCTCGGAGGAGACAGGAAGCAAAAGACCAAACCCACCACAAACAGGCCCAGACCGATCTTCGCCCATTTCTTACGGAAAGAATTCTGTAGTTTCTCCTTCTGCCGTACCGAGCGATAAGCGAGCAACAAAGTAGGCAAGGTATATAAAAAGAATACGCAGCCGATCACCAAGATTATATTCCCCAGCAGCTCGCTCGCCTCGGAGGCGTTCGAGCTGGTAAGGTTCAAAAACATATCGACCGCTATCACGGATTGCCCGAAAAGATAAAGAAGCACCAACTGTCCCCCATCCAATATGACCTTAGGCAACAAGCACCAAACCACGATCCCCGGTTTGCGGGTCAATAACAAAACGCCCATCCAAAAGGCCAGAGGTATCAGCAACGAGGCGATACCTACCGTGACAGGAAACTGTTCCGTAAAAAAGAACACACAATTCGGGATGATAAATAACAGGGCAAATAAGAAATATAAGTGCTCCTGCGAAGATATCCAACGTATTAACCTTGTACAATACTTCATTCAATCAAAACTTTGCCAACTTACAATCATTACTCTTCTCAACTAAAGCCTAGAACATGTAATTCCGACAATTGGCAAAGATAGGCGTTATTAAGCACATATAAAGCGTATTATACACAAAAAATGTTATTGCCACTCATATCTTCTCTTCCATCCGCTATTTACAATCACGGTCTGAGCCTTCCACCTCACTATGTAACAGCAATATACTACCGAACAGTTACCTCATCAAGGAAAAACCACGCCGGATAACCTACGCCATAATGCCAAGACGGGCAGGTCTTCACGCCTTCTATCTCCACCTTGATATATCGGGCCGTAACCGGACTGGGCGATTCACATTTCACACCGACAAATTTAACCTCTACCGAACGATCTTCCGGAATGCTCTTCTCGCCAAAAGCTCGATAGGTCTTATTATCGGACGAGACGGAATAAGTGACCCTCTTAGGCAGTAATACCCATTGGCCTAACTGATGCAAGAAGTCGCTGTTGATAGACGAGAAGGACACCTCCTTGCCTAGATCCAAGACGAAAGCACCATCTTTTCCTTCCCAGCCAACCCAACTTTCCACGAAAGCAGTTCCGCCTAGAAGCTCATCGGTCAGTGCCGCCTCTCCCATCGCCTTGTATTTAGGGGAAGGCTCGTCCAGCCAAATGACTTTAGCCCCTTTCGCCAAATTCCGGGCACGTCCCGGGAGATAACGCTCCGTATATAACTTGCAATAATCGGCGGGGGTATTGTTGCGCTCGTTCAAGGTAGGGATTCCATACTGAGCGGTCCGCCCCTTGAACAAGGCCAATTTAGCCTTGACCTCTTCCACGTCATGATTCCCCTCCGCACGCGCTATTTCCAGCTCGGCGTATTGCAGCGGAAGACGGGATAGGCGTACCCGATCCAATAAAACGGGATCATTAGACACGGCTTGTTCCGCTTGATCGAAAAACTCGTTATAACGTTTACGGCAATTCGCGTTCAGCATTCCATCCTTATGGGTAACAGGAGAGTCGTAGATCCAAAGATCTTTCCGACTGGCCAGCAAACCGCCCTCCAGCAGCTTCTCATACTGATAGATATAAGGAGAGGCCGCCCCGTAATAACCGTCCATAAACGCACGCATTAACGAATCGGTATTCAGATACGGATTCCACATCAGCTTACTGACCATATAAGCACGCATCTCTGGGAAATCACCGCCTTTTGATCCGCCGATCTGCGAGAAGTGCATCGTGGCATTATGCTCTTTGAAAAGCTGGATATTCTTTTGCAGGATCGGGAAGTTGGGGAATGGCGACACGAAATTATCGAAATTAATCCCGTAATCCCAAACAAATATATTCTTGGAGATCTTCGACCAACCCTCCATCGCTTTCACGAACTCTTGTCCAGAAGCGTTATCCGTCAAGGGGACCTCTCGCTTGCAATCGATATCGCAAAGCATGATGTTCACGTTAGGCAAAGGCTTTACGTGCTTGGGGGGATTCATCGTATACAGATAGGCCAAGGTAGAGAATTCCTTGTCCGGGAAACGCTCGGCCAACTTATTCAAGAAATGGATCAAGCTTCCCGTAGGGCCGCCCTCTAGCTCATCCAATGCCTTACAGTCCGGACAAGTACAGTTCGTATGGTTACCGTCGTTCTGGCTGACGGATATCAAGTTCATGCCGGGGTTCGCCTTGAAGATCGAGTCGATCTTATGGGATACCAGCTCAAACACCTCCGGATTCGTCAGGCACCATTGGCTGGCCTTACCGGGACGGCGCTCGCCGTTTATAAAGGAATAATACTCGGGATGGGAAGCGCCGTAGATATCCGACGGCATAATCTTATCAAAGCTATGTACCCATAAACCTCCAGCGAATACCTCTTTCGGCTCCTCAAAACGGAACCATAATTTATAAATAGGGTCTTCCTTCATGGCATAGCATTGACTTTGGCGATAACGGAAAGCCGGGTTCTCGGCACGTTTCAATTCCGGAATCGTTATCGTAGACCGTTTGTCCAATGTATAGGCGTTCGCTCCATAATATGCGACACCCAGATAATCCTCCAACAAAGTTACTACGCCGTAGATACTCCCCTTATCACCTCCACTGCCGATGTATAGCGATCCTTTGTCCGTCTGCAACCGGAAACCATCCTCCGTTAAGCCGGAAGTATTTCCACCGCCTATCACTATATCCCCTTTCATTGGAGATGGCGCGGACACAATCGGTAAGGTAGCCCCGCTGATACGACACACAAAATCCTGTAATAAATCAGCGGCTTGCCGATCTATCTCATTCCCCTTCTCGATACAGATACGAGAGGTGGGTTTTCCTTCTTTCACCAAAGTTACTTGAGCCTGTACGCCCATCGCCGCCAAAAGAAGGAAAGCGGCACAAAATCTTCTTAGTTTCATGATCATGGTATTTTTTTAAGGATAGCGATAAACTCATCATTCGTAATGTCTAGCTCCGGCTCCTTGTAATTGACATAATCCTCGAAATAGTCGCTGGCGATATCGGCTACGATCTCCCCTCCGTCCAAGCCATACGAAGAAACTAGTTTCTCCACCCGGCTACGTATCTGGCGAATCACCTGTAAACGATCCTCATAGCGATCCGGTTTCTCCTGATCGGTGACGTGCTCATTCCGGGCGATCAAGTAAACTACCGTATAAAACTTCTCCACACTCCCGAAAACAGGGACAAGCAAGGCTTTCTTCTCCTCGGGCAGATCTGCCAAAAACTGTTGTATCTTTGTCATATTTCTTACACATATCTATTCATGAAAAAAGACAGTAGTCTTTTGACCCAAACACAATAGTATTCGCGGCTGAACACTATTGTGTTTGGGCGTGAAAACAATAGTGTTTTCACCCAAAAGACTACTGTCTTTATCGAGTCTCTTAAATGATCGAGTTCTTCTTTGTGAAGTCCAGGATCTCATCAATATAGCCAAAAGCCAACCCGGTCACCGTATCCGCGCAGCCGTAATAGATGGCGATACGTTTCGTCTCCGGATCATGCAAGGCGGCGCAGGGGAAGACTACGTTCGGAACGTCTCCCATACACTCGTAATCCTTTTGCGGAGATAACAGATAAGGCCCGGAGCGGAATTTCACTTTCCAAGGTTGCTCCAAATCCAAGATAGCGGAACCAAAGCTATATACATACCCATTGCAAGAATGAAGCACGCCATGATAGATCAGCAACCAACCCTCGGAAGTCTCGATAGGGATAGGGCCCGCGCCTATCTTCGTACACTGCCAAGCGCTATCCTCGAACGGTGCCGGAGACATCACGTGGCGATGTTTACCCCAGAAACACATATCCGGAGACTCACTATAGAAAATATCGCCGAACGGGGTATGCCCGTTATCGCTCGGACGGCTCAGCATGGCGAAGTTACCGTTAATCTTACGAGGGAACATCACGCCATTACGGTTGAAGGGCAGATAAGCGTTCTCCAACTGATGGAAGGTCTCGAAATCGAACGTGTAAGCCACGCCGATCGTCGGGCCATGATAACCGTTACACCAAGTCACGTAGTAACGATCCTCGATGAAACATACACGGGGATCATAGGCGTAAACAAACTCGCCGATCTCCTTGTCGTCGCACTCAAACTCGAGTTTCGTCTCGGAGATACTCCAGTGAATGGCATCCGCGCTAAAACCTACGTGCAAACGCATCCGGCGATTCGTATCGTCGCAACGGAACACTCCGGCATAGCCACCCTTGAAAGGGACAACGGCACTGTTGAACACACTGTTCGATGTAGGAAGGATATCACGAGGAATCACCGGGTTCTTCGAATATCTCCACAATACTTCTTTGCTACCTTCGGGACGATCTTCCCAAGGCATATCAGGCAGCGGAGCGCCTACGATTGTCAAATTATCCATAACTAATCCTATTAAAATATTACTGTACTAACTTATTTCCTTTATCGTCATACGTGAACGGCACGAAATAGGCTACCAAGAATGAGGGGATCATCGCCAGCAAGGTCACGATAAAGAAATACTTATAGCCTAGCCAGTCACTCACGAAACCGCTCATCATTCCCGGAAGCATCACGCCAAGGTTCATGATACCCGAGGCAAACGCATAATGCGCCATCTGATGCTTGCCCGGCGCTACCTGTTGCATCATGAACAGCATCAATCCCACGAAACCGAATCCATAGCCAAAGTACTCGAATACGATGGCGGAAGCGATAATGAGACCATTATCCGGCTGGAAACACGCCAAGAACGTGTATACCAAGAACGGTATATTGAAGCAACAACAAAGCGTAAACAATACCTTTCGTAATCCCTTTGCCGAGATATAATACCCGCCCAGCAAAGAGCCAAGCACGAACGCCGCCGCCCCAAACGTACCATAATACAAGCCTATTTCTTGCTCCGTAAGCCCTAATCCTTGGTTGGCTACCGGGGCTTTCAAGAACAAGGGTACAATCTTTATCACGAAACCCTCGGCAAAACGATACAATATGATGAAACAGATATACCACACGATATACTTCTTCGTAAAGAACTCCTTGAAGACCAGCCACAACTCAGCCATACTATCCTTCAACGAATGTTCTCCAGCAGCGGCTTTTCCACCCGTAGGCAACATCTTCATATGATAAAAACCCAGCAGGATCATGATCGTACCACAAAGCAACATAACGATCATCCAAGCGTATATCACGGCCTCTTTCTCCAATCCTATCCCGGTAAAATATTGCATCATAGAACCCGCCAGATAAACCAGACCACCCGTGGCTACAATCTTCGCCAGATTGTAGAACGCACCCTGCCAACCGATATATTTAGCTTGATCCTCCGGCGAGAGTTCTTTCATATAAACCCCATCCGTTGCCACGTCATGCGTAGCCCCACTAAGCGCTATAATACCTAATAAGGCGATAGATAAAGCAAAGAAACTCGGCAAGTTTAGCGCCAAGGCCACTAAACCGAATAAGCAACCGGACAACAACTGGGTCAATACGACAAAGAATTTCTTGGTACGATACATTTCCAGAAACGGGCTCCATAAAGGCTTTAAGGTCCAAGGTAACATGATGACCGAGGTCCATAAAGCAATCTGGGCATCCGATATATCCAGCCCCTTAAACATGAGTACGGTAACCATGTTCAGCACTACAAAAGGCAATCCCATAGCGAAATAGACACTAGGGATCCAGGCCACAGGGTTTCGACGTTTAGTTGCATTCGTGTTTTTCTCTTCCATGCTTTATTTAGAATTTAAGTGTACAAATATAATTAATAATCCGGATATATCTTTAATCGATCGGACAAATAGAGGAGATCATCCCGAAGGTGGCGTTATCATTCAAATTCCAGACCATCTTTCCGGCTCCGTTTATCTCGATCAACTGCGGAAAATGTCCTTTCGCCGCCTCTCCGTCATGGCCTTGCCAGTTACAGATATACAGGCCACCGTCACACTTAGGGAGCAATTGGGCGACAAAGAAGAGCTGGGCTCCCTCGATATCCTTCGCGTTCACCTTGCGAACGACCTCTCCCGTCTCGAAGTTCAGTTCGATAAAGCAATGGGCATCACCGCAAGCGACCATATAATTGCCATTATCCAGCGCAGCCACGCTAAACGGATTACCGTCTACTTTCACGCTTTTCACCAATTGACCGGACGGAGATATCTCCCGGATCTCGGAGGTAGCGAATAAGGGTACTAGATAATTACCCCGCTTATTCTTGTTTACTTGACGGAATTGGGCATGGGATTGCTCAATACCGGTATCGAAATCCGTCTTCGACAAGATCTCTCCTTTCGCGTTCACCTCCATGATCGTCGCGGGATATCCACACCACGCCAATAAATAATTACCGTTGGGAAGTACACGGGCCGTCTGCATTTCAAACCCTTCCGGAGCGGAGATATTCCAAATTTCCTCATGATCCCGAGTGATTAACTTCGCCCCTTTCGAATAGGAAAAAAGGATATTCCGATCGGGAGTAACGGCTACGGAATTACATTCCCATCCTTTTTCCAAAGGATGCTCCCATTCAATTTCTTTCGTGTTCTTGTTTACGATGGCGATCTTGTCCCAGCCGGAACCGCCTAATAAAAGATGATGCGACGCCTCTTGGCACGCGGAACATACTAGCAGTAAGCATACAGATAATATAAAAGTATAGATTTTCATGGTATATAATAATGTACTAATTAGATAATATGCCAATTATAGCAGGATGGACACGAGGTCCACCCTGCAAAAAAAAGATCATGTGTGTTGTATTCGCATTGGCATATTGGCACATTTAGCGAAACGACACATTGGTTCATTCTTCTTTATTTCGCTAAGTCACAGAACAACTCATAGCCTTGATCGGGCGTGAAACCCTGATGTACGACCGCATGAACCGCTTGGATCATCGCGATGGGGAAAGTGCTTTGGAATACGTTACGTCCCATATCCACGCCAGCCGCGCCGTCGTTGATCGCGTTATAGCATAGCTCTAGCGCCTCTTTCTCCGGTAATTTCTTACCACCGGCGATTACCACGGGAACCGGACAAGCGGCGGCTACCTTCTCGAAGCCCTCGCAATAGTAGGTCTTCACGATATTAGCGCCATTCTCGGCACAGATACGGGAAGCCAAGCCAAAGTAGCGAGCGTCGCGAGCCATTTGCTTGCCAACGGCGGTAACACCCATTACCGGGATATTGTAACGGCTGGCCTGATCAACCGCCTTATATAAGTTAGCCACCGTCGTAGCCTCATGCGCCTCGTCACCGATCGCCAACATAACCGCCATGGCGGAAACGTTCATACGGATAGCATCCTCTATATCGATCAATACATTATCGTTCAGATCCGTAAGGATAGAAGTACCGGCATCCGAACGAAGACAAATCGGCTTCGTCGTATTCGCCGGGATCGTAGATTGCAAGATACCACGGGTACACATCAAGCAATCCGCGTATTCAATCAAAGGAACGATATTCAAGTCGATACGCTCCAGACCGGAAGTTGGCCCCATAATGAAACCATGGTCGAAAGCCAGCATAACCGCCTTGCCTGTCTTCGGGTTGAAGATACGAGACAAACGGTCTTTCATACCCCAAGGTAAATTCTCGGCCCCCTTCACATGGAAACTCTGGTTCTCACAATTGATGCCTAAACCGAAGTCCGCACCTTCTCTCAAATCATCTAAATCTGCCATATTTATTATTCGTTATATTATTATATTTTGTAGAGACGGGGTACACCCCGTCTCACGCTGTGTATTATTTTATAGCGCCTCAGCAAAAGAAGCGAACATACAACTCCAAGAAGTAGCCCCGCTATCGGCGAAACCGATCGAACGCTCGCCATAGTTACGGGCACGACCGAAGTTAGCTTTCATCGGTACCGTAGCCTCCGCTCCCTCAAGAGCCGCCTTGGCTCCGGCATTCAAGATTTCCTTGATATCATCCGACGCACAAGCCTGCATAGCCTCCACCGCCGGGATCAAGGCATCCATCATCGTCTTATCGCCTCGTTTCGCTTGGGTTTGTTGTTGCACATTCGCCAGACCACCAGCGAACATAGCTTTCACACCCGCGGCATCCAACTCGGATCCCTCGGCATGATCGCTCATACCCAAGAAGAAAGCGCCGAGCAAGGTACTCGTCGATCCGCTCACCTCCATCATCACGTCCATACCCATATCACCAAGCATTTGCTTAAACTCCGTTCCGGACTGGGCACTCTTGTTCACGGAGGTCATAGCGGCAACGATAGCGGTGCCATGATCGCCATCCCCTATTACGGCATCCAGCTTGGAGAATTCCTCCTCACGAGCCTTGATCTGTTTCAGCGCATTGTCCAACATGGCCTTGAAGACCTCGATTGTCAATTGTTTCATGTGTTTTGTTTATTTACCTATAGTTGTCCAATAAGGTGCGTTCGCACGCTTGTTTTTTAAATAATCGATATGATCCTCGTCCAAGATCGCCATGATCATCTGGAATCCGGCTTGCTCCTGTACCGTAAGGATCTCCTGTATACGGCTTTCCACCACTTGCAGGCCACGGGCCTCCAATTCCTTATACGCCTTGCGGAAGATGATGTTCAATTCCATATGGGTAGTCGCTCCCACGCCGTTAATGATCAGCAACATCTTATCGCCGGCTTTTGGCTGTAATTGCTGGCAAAGCAAGTCTACCATCTCAGCGGCCGTATCATCAGCGGATACCAACGGTTTCTGTCCGCCGCCGCCCTCGCCGTGCTGACCCATACCGATCTCCATGACTCCATCGGGAAGATCCGTGATCGTACCGCCATTTTGCGGATGCGTACAAGAGCGCATAGCAACCGCCAAGGTAGCCACCTTATTGGTATAACGCTCGCCGATCTCGATCAACTCATCCAAGGATTTGCCTTCATCGGCGGCGGCTCCTAATATCTTATACAAGGGAACACAACCCGCCAAGCCACGGCGATCGCCCTTGTTCGCTCCAATTCCGGCACTGATATCATCATGCGTAAGCAATTGCTTTACCTTGATGCCCTTGCGAGCGGCCAACTGACAAGCCATGTTAGCGCTCATCACGTCGCCGGAATGATTCAACACGACCAGTAAGATCCCCGCCTCACGATCCATCAATTGCAGCGCCTGAAACAGACGTTGGGCACCGGGAGCGGCGAAAACATCACCCACCACGGAACAATCCAGCATGCCATCCCCTACAAATCCGCTCAAGGCAGGCTCATGGCCGGAACCACCTAAGGTTACGATCGCCACCTTATCCTTGCCTTTAGGGTTGGCACGTACGACGATATTCTCAGCGGCTAATTTTACTTGATCCGGATATGCTAGCACATAGCCTTCCAATAACTCAGCCGTAATATTCTCAGGATCATTTATGAATTTTGTCTTGATGTCTGACATGGTATTATCCTCCTTTGATTTATGAATTTTGATTTACAAATTACTTTAGTTCCATGATCTCGATAGCGATACCTTCTTCCTCAATAAAAGCAATCGTCAAGTGCTCGTCGCAAACAGCCGGGCCAAAGATTACTTTCTTACCTTCCAACTCTGTTTTCAGGCAAGGAACCGTATAAGCGATATGGCCATTGGACTGTACCAACTCCGGCAGACAACTACCTTTCTCGAATTTTAAGAACTCGATGCGATTCGGACTCTTGCTGTAATCCGTCAACCATACACTTAGGCCCTCGTTGTAAACCGCCCCTTCTTTACTTTCCGTAGTGACAATTCCTACATGATTAAATGTTCTCATGATCTATTCTATTTATAGTTAGACAATTATATTATTAAAACTCGTTCTCTTCCGATAAGATATAAAGCCGGCCCCCAATACTAGGATGATCGACAGATAAAGATAGATAAATATCCCGTTCACGTTGTCATTCTGGCCATAAGAATGCATTCCGCTCAAGAAATAATTCACGCCGAAGAAGGTCATCAGCACCGAATAAAAGGCCAAGATAGACGAGAAATTGAACAGCCACAGATTATTGCATCTCGGTATCAAGCGAAGATGCGTCACAATCGCATAGATCACCATCGTAATCAATGCCCACGTCTCCTTCGGGTCCCAGCCCCAATAACGTCCCCACGACTCATTCGCCCAGACCGCACCCAAGAAGGTACCGATCGTCATCAAGGCCAACCCGATCCAAAGCGACATCTCACTCACGATACTCAACTCCCGCACGCGGTCTTTAAGCATCGCGCCGTTCCTCCGCCCGCTTACGCTGATCATCACGAGGTTCGTCAAGCCGATCAAGCAACTAATACCAAAGAAGCCGTAAGCCCCCACGATAACCGCCACATGGAACATCAACCAAGGGGACTTCAAGACCGGAACCAGCGGATTGATCTGCGGGTCCATCCAACTCAAGCCGGACACGAACAAGATGATTCCCCCGAATAAAGTAGCCAACGCAAACGTAAGCGTACTCTTGCGTACGAACAACAACCCGGCGAACACCGTGGCCCAAGCCACATAAACCATCGTCTCGTACGAATTGCTCCAAGGGGCGTAACCAGCGATATACCACCGCATCCCCATTCCATACATATGGAAAACGAATACGGCCAAGATACCCAGACTCAATACCCAAGTCGTATAGGTAACCCATTTCTCCTTCTTGAATAAGGCCACGAAAGCGAAGACCAGCAGCAAGCCACCCAGAATCAAGTAGCCTTTCTTGCATTGACGGAATACATCCATTTGATTATATTTAATCTCGGCCTGTATTTTCTCCGGGCGAATGTCCACCGTCTTACTCTTGGCTTGCTGATACGTATGGATCATTCCGATCACCTCGTCCGCTTTCTCCCAATCACCGCTCTTCACCCCTTCTTGTACCTCCGATAAATACCAGCCCATAATGTGGGTAACGAACATGGAGTCCTTTCCGGAAAACGCCGACAAATCATCGCCCGGCGCATACCATTTGTGATCCGGATCGTCCTCTTTCGGGAAAAGGTTCAACATCTGGTAATTGATCAATTGATGGAAGATATTCACCTGCTCATCCAGCTTGATTAAGTCCTTATCGAAACGGGTACGCTCCGCGGGCATCTTATTGTAAGCCTCTTCCAGCTTCTCTTGCAATTTATAGTGTCCGTTACTGTCGAATACCTCTATATAGGCACACTCCTTATCCGTAAGGTCATAATAATGGGCCAGCTCACTATTAGACAAGGCGATAAACGGCACCCGGACCCACATATCCGGCATAGCCAAGACGCTCAACAAGAACTGATCCGAGTTCAAGGAACCGAACTGGTCCGATTTATGCAACTTCCGCAGTACCTCGGAAGAGAATGTATTGATCGGCAACATACGTCCGCTTACCGACTGTATCGGCAACGCGCCGAACTTAGCGGCATGTCCCGGACTTATCGCATATTTCTGTATAGCCTCCTTCATCTCGGGAGAGGCCGCGCCTTGCGCCCGCACCCCCCCTACGGAAAGAAGAACCGCTACTAACAGGGTCGTTTCACGAGCGACCCCTCTTAAATCTTTCAACTGACGGCTTAATCTCATAAAACGGGAGTTTTTACCTACCAAGCAAAGTATAAAGCCGATCACTAAAATCACATAGCCGGTGTACGTAATATTCCTTCCGGCCACATCTCGGTTCACGGAAAGTACCGTTCCTTGCTCATCCGGGTCATAGGAAGCTTGGAAGAAACGATAGCCTTTCACGTCTAATACGTTATTCATATATACCCGGGCATGGCGGGTCTGTCCATCCACATGTACCAGCAACTCACTCTCATAAGCGGAGGGGCTGGCAGAGCCGGGATAGCGGGTTAAGGTAAATTTCACGAGTTCTACGCTAAAAGGAAGCGTATGATAGCTAGTCTGGTCCGAGGTCCGGATCATGAGACGATCGCTAGCCTCTCCCTCACGCAGGTGAAGGATTCCTTCCTCGCCGAAAAGGTGGGAAACAAGAGCGCCAAGAAGGATGACAATAAAGGCGGCATGGGTGACCATCAATCCCCATCTACGCCGTTTGAGCAACTGGCGCTTGATGACGATAGCCACGAAATTGACTACCAATAAGAACTGGAGTAAGAAAAACACAGGAGAATAGTAAATCATCGCTTTAGCGGCGGCGGTACCGTGATACTTCTCTATAAAAGTAGCGACAGCCAAGCCAAAGGCGTAGATCAATAGAAGGACGATAGTCGTCACGGAGGAAGAGATAAATCTTTCTAGAGTTTTCATTTGCTCATTTATTAATAACACTGATGCGACAAATGTACGCAGATTAATCATTTTTTAAAGAATCGGCGATTAATTTGCCGCATCCATGTTATCTATCTATAAATAGACTTTGTCTATTAGTCCTCAATAATCACCCGGAAACCTACGTTGAACACACGTTGGTACGGATAATATCCCTTACGGGTATAAGCCGTCGAGAATTTCGGTCGCTCGATATAAGAACCGCCACGAACCACCTTATACTCGGAGACCTCTTTCGATTTCTCGTTGTAAGGATAATGCAGGTAATCAGAACGTGTCCATTCCGCAACGTTGCCGTGCATGCAATACAAGCCGAACGGATTCGCCTCATACTGCTTACCACCCACTTGAACCAAGTTGCCATCATCCACGCCTTCCTCTTTCGGCAAGTACGTATAATACTTGTACCAGTAAGAAGTCTTAGGCATCGGTTGTGGGTCGATACCGCTTACGGCAAGCAGAAGCGTGGTTACGTCGGCCAAGTTATCCTTTTTACCGAAGTCCGCGTTCATATCGCCATACCAGAAATTCTGATCGCTGCCAGCACGACAAGCCCATTCCCATTGCGCCTCGGTAGGAAGCGTGATGTTCAAGCCCGTTTGCTGGCTCAGCTTCTTGCAATAATCCATGGCATCGTCGTAGCTTACGCGGATCACCGGTTGCTCCGGCTTATTGGCGGGATATCCTTGAACCACGTGATCCTTCCATTGCTGATCCACGAAACGGCTGTCGTGATCCGGGAAGATTACGTTGAATTGCTGATTCGTAACCTCTAATTCACCCATCCAGAAAGCTTTGTCGATCTTCACTTTCGTCGTCGGACGAGTATCGGATTGCCCACGATAGCTACCCATCACGAATTGTCCGGCCGGGACGCGAACAAATGTCATCTTGATACCCGGAGCCAACTCGATCTCCTTGCGGGTTTCCTTCTCGTCGGCCAGCATCGTCTTGATACGCTCCGCGTCGAAAGGCCAGCCTTTCACCTTCAACTCCTTTTCCTTGACAGGAGCCAGCTTCTCCGGCATCTCCGGTTTGATCTCGCCCTTGCCCTTCAAGTAAGCGGCATAATCGGAGATCTCTTTCTTCCAGTCCACGCCAGCGCCATTCGCATACTTATCCGTCAACTCTTTACGGCGTTCGATCTGGTCGAAGCCTTGATACGGGATGATATCCTTCGAAAGCACATTCGCGTTGAAATAACCCTTATCCGGGGCGTTGTAATCAATCCAGTTATAAATAGTTCTCCACTCCTTGTCCGTCAGCTGCACGTTAAAGTGTCCTTTCTTCAGCATACGAACCAGCTCACTCGTATTCGGATGATATTCGTACGGTTGAAGAACCACCATATCGCCCTCGCCACCTTGACGGTGTACGTATGGATGCAGGTTCAAGTAAGAGGAACCATAGCCCAACTTATCCTTCGTGCCGCCACGCAGGTCGAAAGCCTTGCCCTCGCCATTATGGCAAGCGATACAAGCACGATCCAAGATCGGCTGGATCTCAAGGTCGAACGTGAACGAACGAACGCCACCTTCCGGCGGAGTCAGCGGGTTCGGGGCTTTCTGCGAAGCCATCACCCGTTTAGGGATAGGAATCTGGTTCTGATCCTCATGACAACCGACACAAGATACCACCTCGCCGGGCTGACCGGTCAACCAGCTACGCATCCATTGAATAGCCACTCCGTCCTCGTCTAACGGCTGGATAGAGATCGGCGTATTCGCCGGGATCTTGAAGATAACGGATCCATCCTCTTCCACCGGAACCGTACCCAGGATACGCTTGATATCCCAACCGGACTGGATTCCATGCCAGTTATGATCGGAGCGAGTCTTCACATACGCGTATTCATAGGAATGTAAGCGAAGCGACTTCACCGTACCCCGAGGGATGCCTCTCAAGCCCTCGCCCTCGTAAATATCCTGGATGAAGACCGTAGCCTCCTTGTCATTCAATTTCACACGGTCCGGGATAGCCGGAGGAGTCTGCGCCTTACGCACGGCGACCGGGCTGATATAGCCCTCGCCCTCAACCTTACGCAGGCAAGTCACGTTATCAAATACGTCTACCAAATAGATACCCCACAAATCCTGCGGGTCTAATTTGGCGGCTACCAAGAAATATTTATCATTCAATGGAGTCGGCTTAATAAACTGCGGCCATACGCCATTCACCAACTCGTCCTTGATCTCCTCCACGATCGGTCGGTTACGATACGGGATCTCTTGTACCATACCAGCGGCACCTTTACGGGCTTTCGCCGGATCGAACACGATCAAACGACCGGAACGGGCGATACCATGGTGACCGGAGATAATTCCCACGAAAGCGGAGCCATAGCCCGGCAACGGCTGGATATCGAACGTACTGTTCGGGAACATGGATCCGCTACCATACAGCGCTTTCTGCTCCGTACCATCCGGGTTCATATTCATCACGATACGGGAATAATAGTGCGTCAAGTCCGTGTACTCCCAACGGGTGTACATCACACGGCCATTATTCATCACTACCGGGTTCCAGTTAGCGTCTTGATCGAACGTCAGACGGCGCAAGTTCTTCGTATCCGGCGTATAAAGTACCATATTGCCGACAGGGTCATCACCGCTTACGCAAGGCACGCCTTGATAACCGATATTCGAGTTGGCGATGATACGTCCGTCAGGTAAGTAAGTTCCATCATAAAACTCCAGATCCGGCTCCTCGTTATGTATCAATTGCTTAAAGCCCGAGCCATCCAATTTCACCTCGAATACGTTCCAACGCTTATCGGGCATCGTCTGGGTAAACATCGCCCGATCGCCATCCCAGTGCATCCGTAAGTCGGCGACAGAGGAACCGTTTTCCGGTTTATAAATCGACCGTACCTGTACGTCGCCCCCACGTAAATTACTCAACTCCACGATATCGGCATCAAAACCCATACGGCGGGCAGACTCTTGGTTACTCCAGTTATTACCCTGCGTACCCAAATCTGGGGCCATTGCCTTATGAGCGTTTACACCCAATTTAAAGCGGGCCGCCAATACCTTATCACCATCCAAGAATGGGTTCGCCAGCAAGATCGTACGTTTATTTGCGATCGCTTTCTCGGCATTAACCAAAGCGGCCTCATCGCCACTATAAATGCCATCGAAACCTTTCTTCACCTGCTGTTCCAACTCATTCAAAACCGATTGATATTTAGTGGCATCGAAGCCTTTCAACTTTTTCATATCGTTGAAAGCCAAACGGATAGCCTCCATATTCAACCAACTCAAATCGCTCTGCAAATTACAGATACGCTGAGTTTTCTCATAAAGTCTCAAATACTCACGGATCTGAGTATCGATATTTTTTTCCGTCTCGATCTGCTTAACAGCGTTCTTTACATACGCGGCATCTTTCAGACGAGAAGCCAGATTCAAGACAATATCACGCTCGGCGGAAGCGTCGCTGGCGGTCAACCAGTTCTCCAGCCCATCGATATTAGCGTTTAAGGCTCCCAATTCCTTCGGGTAAGCGGCTAGCAAACGTGCGGCCTCCTCCTTCGGGAAAACATTCATGATACGGAAGAAGACACTACCTACCGTCGACTGCTCGGCCAAGCCTACCTCAGCCTCAAAGCGTACATATTCCTTATTGATATTGTACACCATCACGCCATTGGCATGGCACAATACGCTATGGTCGTATTTCTTACCACCGATCAACAACGGATTTCCATATAAATCCGTATTCTTACGAATACTACCCGAGCCGGAAGCCCAATAAGCAGGATCTAACTCATCCAACCAAACCGAACTACCGTCCGCCTTGATTAAACGGGCGTTCGCCCATGTACCCCAATCCCAATCCGTACCATCCGGCCCGGCGGCCGTAACAAGTACCAACTGATCCTGACCAGTCAAATCGGCGGACATCGGGACAGCCTTCTGCTTCGCCTTGATCCAAGCGGACATGATCGGCATGTTCGCCTTCTGCAAAGAGGCACGAAGCTCAGACTTTTGTTTTACTGAAGCGTCAATCCAGTTATCCATCTTCTTTTGCTTCGGACCTGCCGAAACAAGGAGAGAGGTAGACAACAAGAGTGATACCATTATATAATATTTATTCATGTATTAAATTTAAATTTAGAAGGTTGTTTATAGAAACCCTAAGGATCGCGATCGGCAACCCTTAGGATTTACTAATGTTTTTTATAACGCGGCCTTCTGGTTCGTGAAACGCAAACCAGCGTTGTCGTGATAGCAAGCCCACTCGTCTACGATAGCGCCTTCCGGACCAGCCATCATAAAGTGGAATGTCTCTAACTTCTTCAGACGTAATACGTCGCCTACCTTCTGAACCGCAAAGTTCTTGCTCTTGATCGGTCCGTGTCCAGCGGGGATAGCCGGAGCGTTCGGAGTCTCGTCACCTACCTCAGAGAAGTTGTATACCCAACCCTTCTCTACCATCCAAGACTCATGTTTAGCCGGGAAGTCGGTCTTTACGTGAGCGTGCTCCGGGATCATCTGGCCTGGCAACAAATAGATAGCGTGAGCGAAATACTTATACTCTGAATCGTTGATCCAGAAAATACCACCCATACCTACGTTCTCGAAATCACCCAAGCCAAAGTCGGTCACCCACATATCTTTCGCCATCAACTCCGTGAAAGGGACATCGTAGAAAGCGAACATATCTTTCATCGCTTCCATAGCGACCTCTTGTTGAAACTTGCCGTCTTTATAGAAATCGGCGTTCGTGTACTTCTTAGAATAAGCCATTGTTTTATTTTTTTGATTGTTAGTATTACAAGCGTTCGTGCATTCCTTACGGCAAGTTCCTTCCGGACAATCGCCTTCCCCGTTAGCGGCGCAACAAGTAGCGTCTGTTGTTGTCTTTCCCGTACATGCGACCATAGATGCGAATACCAATCCCATCGCCGCCATTTTCATGTTTAAACCTTTTCTCATTTGTTTTTGTATTATTTGTTAGTACTATTTGTTTCAACGTATCGCTATTCCCTCGATCTCGATCAGTAACTCATCCCGGCAAACGTCGGCCCACATATAAGAGATCGGGATGTTCAACCCGTAGGTCTTCATCAAACGCTCGGCTTCCTCGTAATCGGATTTATTCTTCAGGTAGACACGCAACTTGACCAAGTCAGCGTCCGCGATCAGTTCCGCTATATTTTCCATCGTGATCCGCAGCTGGCGCTCCAAGCCTACTCCCTTCAAGCTCTCCTCGCCACGGATAGCGGCTGTGCCGGAGATATAAATCAATTTACGATCCTGGAAAGTCATGCTCTTGGCACGCTCGAACTTAGGGGTCGTCTTCTTTTGCCTGGCGACTTCCAGCACTTGCTCCGAATACGCGTGGGCGGCTACTTGCAACTTATTATCGATCGGCGTGGCGAAAGCGTCCGGCGTAGCAAACACGGCGGCATCCACATCGATCAAGATACCTCCCAGATTCGCCCCGATACCCGTAGCGGCAGGATACCCATTCGTCCATTCCGTCTTACTATAAAAATCGGACCGGGCGTTATTAAACGCTTGGTAATGCTGATCCAGGCCATCGAAAGCGGTGATACGCTCGATATAATTCCACTGGCGGATAATACTATTTAGCGGAAAGCCCTCCCGCCGAAGCACATCCCCCAATAACCGGAAAGCCTCCACCGCCTGAGATTCCATGCCAAAATGAAGCACATCCCCTTGAAAACCGCCAGCAAAGAGGAAACGCCCCGAAGCGTTCTCCAGCAAGACGTAAGGAACGCCTTGATAATGACGGAAAGTAATCCGATCCAGTGCGTCGGGCACATAGCTATGTACCTCCATCAGCAAAGGAGCGTTCAACGGCGGTTGGGAGACATAGCTCAGAGCCGGCTCGCAATTCCCGTAATATCGGCGGATCTTCTCCCGAAGTAAAACACGGCGCCTCACATATTCCTCATTCGTACCCGGAGTACCGAAAAAGGCCAATCGCACGATCACCTCATTCTGGGGTAACCGAGACAGCAGATCGTCCACCATGACGGCAAACTCCGCCGGCTTAGTGTCTAGTATCGTATAATGTATTTTCTCGCAATAATTCATGTTCTTTTAGTTTACAAGGAATTCACGTATTCTGTTAAAGCCTCGATATCTTTCTTGGATACCTTTTTATCTATGCCGTGCTTGTACACATCGAACACCTCTTCCATGGCAGCCGCACGGCCGTCGAATAAATAAGGGGCCGTACGCCACACCTCTACCAAGGTCGGTGTATCCCACCCTTTCTCAAATTCGATATCCTCGCCGATACGATGCATCTTCATATCCGTATAATAAGGGCCGCTATGACATTCGCCACACTTCAATTTCTCAAACACCCTTCTTCCTTCCTTCGCCTTATCCGATAACTCTCCATTGATTAAATACGGACTAGGCACCGGCCGCAAAGACTTCAGGTAAGCGTCCACGCATTTCGACATATCTTCCTGCGGCTCGAAGAACTGTATAAACTTAAAGCCGGCACGAACCGCCCATTCCGCCGTCTCCCTGATGCCTGATATCATGCTGGGCGGAGTTACGTGAGAATACAACAAGCTCTTGCAATTCTTCGAGTTTCCTACACCATCATTCATCAAGTCCCAATTCATCCCATCCGTACGGGCATCGCCCGGATGGCAACCGTTGCAGCTCTGCCATCCTTGATAGCAATGATTCGCGTCGTTAAAGTATTTCTCGCCCTTGTTCTCCGGCGTTTCCGTACGTCCCGGATTCATGTCGGTAGCCGTTACCTCCAGGGTGTTTATATCTACCGTATTCAAGATATCGGCAAAATAAGTAGGGATTATCAACTTATCGCCCGAGAATATAAAAGTACGGGGACCGTTTCCTTGTAAGGGAACTCGCTCCCGAAGCCCATACAAGAAATTCAAGTCGTAATCCAGACGGCTCTTATCCTTATAAGACTCGAACTTCGCCAACATCGCCGGATGATCGATCACGCTCATCTCATGCGTTCCGCTATGCGTGATAAAGATATGCTTCTCATCGCAAGCGATACTCCAGATACCGGCAGCGCCACGATCCGGCTCATCTACCAATACCGCCCCAACGAATTCCTGCTTCGCCACATCGATCACGCTGAAAGCGCTCGTGTTCATCCAGCCCTGTTGAAGCTGGGAAGTAGGCACCGTAAATCGTCCCAAATTATGAGAGACGTATATATATTTCCCGTCCGGCGTGATGCACATTCCCCGTAAGGCATTGCTACCATTCGCCAGTTGGATATCTTTCACTTTCGTAAATCCGTCCATCTCGATTACCGATACGCAAGCGGCCACCACATCCACGTCCGCCCGTTGCGAGGGCAGGAAATTCGTGACAAACATATAGTCGCCATCCTTGCTGAATACCGCGGATTTAGGCTCACGCAACACTTTCACGCTCCGGACTACCTTGCGCATCACCGGATCTACCTCTACCACCGAGTTATCGAACTGGTTACATATATATATATGTTTCTTATCCGGCCCGAACATCGGATGGCAGGCCCCCGATCCCGTCGGTATGGCCGCTTCCACCCTACCCGATTCCAAGGAAAGCACTTGCAAACGGCCGGTTTTCCCGAAGGTCGTCACATACACCTTATCCCCATCCGGTAGCACCCCGGTCGGGGTCTCATCAAACGGGAACGAATGGAGCAAGCTCTTACCGTCCGCCGAGAAGACATCCAGATGTCTCGTCCCTTTCTGTGTCATTAATAGCTCCCCCTTCGCGTTCAATACGGCATCCGTAGTAAAGAGAGGTGGGTTGCCGGCTGAAGCGAGAGAAACGCAACAGCCGACAAGACAAGCCACCAATGAGTTTTTTATCAAGTATTTTCGTGTGTTCATGGTATATTTCGTATTCCTTATTTCCTAAATCCTAGTTCGTTTGAGATCAGCCCGGCAACCTCCTTGATCGCCTTCACCGTATTTTTCACCACCTCTTTCGATAAGCGGTCTTTCGGGCCGGAGATCCAGATCGCCCCACAAGGATATCCCGTATAATTGAAGATCGGGGCACTTACGCAGATCACGCCGCTCAGCTCCTCCTCATTATCCATGGCATACCCCAACTTGCCGACCTTCTCCAATTCCTCCAGATAAGCATCGCGAGAAGTGATTGTCCGGGAATTATATTGCGCAAACGTCATGTAAGACAGGTAGCGATCTCGCACCGTCTTCGGCAAATAAGCCATAATCGCCTTTCCGGGAGCCGAGCAATGCAGCTCAAACGACTTCCCGGGCGACAAGACGAAACGGAACGTGTGATGCCCTTGCGCTTGTTCGATAAAAATTCCTTTCTCATCTCCCAAGACACCAAAGCAAGCGGTCTCTTTCACCTGATCACGTAGATCACGCAAGTGTGGCAAGACGGTCTCCAAGAGATTGTGTTCATTCAAGGACCTGAAACCAAGAGTCAATAATTTCCGGGAAAGTTTGTAGCGTTTCGTATCTTCACTAAAATTAAGATATTCCAGCCGTACCAACGTATTCAAAATACGGTAAGCCGTGGTCTGCGATATATCGAGCGCCGACTTAATGTCTTGCAATGTTTCCCCCGCCGACCGCAAGGAAAGATACTCAAGAACCGCTATGCCCTTCTCTAAATTAGGCACTTTGTAGTTCTCATCCATTTTTTCCATATTTGGTAGCGCATTTTCCATATTTGAAATTACGTTTCAGATTTGAATCAAATATAGCAGTGATGAATTTAAATAAGACACGAAATATGCAAAAAGGTGTTAAGTATGTTGCAGAGCATAAATAACACGGAATAAAAAAAGGCCGGAATCACTCCCGACCTTCTCCAAACGCAATGAATCACCTTTTTTACTTCTTGCAATCGCAAGTTGAGTAGGCTACTAACATCCAAACCAATTTTTCTTGTTCTTTCAGATAATCACTCATCAAAGCTACCGTAGCCTCATCGCCTGCCTCGGATGCCAAGGAAAGAAGTTTACGCTCCTCACCGATCAGATGGCTATATGTATCAAGAATATTCTTTAACGCCTCGTCACCGCAAGATACGCCTGACACCTCTTTTACACGGGCCACTTTCAAATACTCGCTGAACTTGTTCTCCGGCTCGCCACCCAACATCAGGATACGTTCCGCCAACTCGTCGACCTTCTCGGCGGCGTTGTTGTACATATCCTCGAATTTACTGTGAAGGACGAAGAAACCGTGTCCCTTGATATTCCAATGGAAACCACGAAGGTTCGTATAGAATACTTGGTAGTCCGCCAATAATTGTTTCAAACTTACTACTACGCTACTTACCGCTGATGCGTCTAAATGAAGATAATCTAATGTTTTCATACTGCTATTTTTTAATTGTTATACTTTTTGTTTTTCTTACACTGCAAAGATACATCAAACATAAACAACTGTCAAACAGATAATTCCTATACGGTAATAGATAGAATCTATATTTAAACGAGAGGAAAGAATCCTCTCCCCTAAAGAGTAAGTAGATGGGCAAAGCAATAGGATCAATAAGAGTTTCTCTTAGGAGAAACTTTTGTTTCTCTTGGGGGAAACTTTTGTTTCACTATAGGGAAACTTTTGTTTCTCTTAGGGGAAACATTTGTTTCCTATAGGGAAAACATTTGTTTTTCGCTATGAAAAACTATAAGCATCAATCATTCAATTTATTGACCACTTCGCTCTTGTCTAACCCTATACATCACAGATGCGGATACACTTCTCCAAGGAAGCGATCTTATCCTCTTGACGGGGAACAAACTCCTGACCGACAAATCCTTTATACCCTGTTTCCATAAGCGCCTTGATGATAGCCGGAT
>JAQVCX010000003.1 GCA_028689545.1 Parabacteroides sp. | reverse complement strand
CTTTCTTGATCGATGCCGAGATCGGTGGCCATGTAATCTCCATGAATGTGTCTACCTTGGACGGTTGGGGCGTATCCGAGCGTTCCGGAGCGGCTCGCGACAATGGCAACGTAGTATTCGAGGGCGTTACGTTTGATGCGCAAAAGTTCTATTCTACGGTAGGTGCCACGAACTTCAACTCTCAATACGCGAATGAGCTGTATGTGTATGACGCTACGAATGTCCGTTTACGCGAGTTGTCTTTAGGATATACCTTCCGCAGTCTGTTCGGGGCGGGCAAGAACTTGACGGCTTCCTTGATTGGCCGTAACTTGTTCTTCTTCTACAAGGATGCCCCGATGGATCCGGATGTATCCGCTGGTACGGGTAATGGTTGGCAAGGTGTCGATATGTTCGCCCTACCGTCGTCTCGTAGCTTTGGTCTGAACTTAAAACTTAACTTCTAAAACAGGATTATCTTTATGAAAATGAATAATATCTTCAAACGTACGGTCGTTTTGGCTTCCATTCTAGCCAGTGGTGCCGTGATGGTGGGTTGTACCGATAACTTCGAGGAGCTGAATACGAATAAATACGAGGTGGATCCGGACGGTTTGCCTTTCGACGCGCAGTTTATCGAGCCTATTACTTATGTATATGCCCCGCACCAGAATATGTTCCAGTTCTGGACAAACTTGAGTGTGGACTTATTTGGCGGTTACTTCATGACCCCTCATAACTTCGGCGGAAATGGTAACGTGGATTATAAGTTGAACCGTGGTTTTTGCGGTGGCATGTATGAGAACTTCTATCTGCATATCTTCAATAATACCCGCCGCCTGATCGCCTCCTGCGACGAGAAAGGGCTGAAGGATTACGCCGCCGTGATGCGTGTCGTACAGGCCTATGGCATGTTGATGATGACGGACGCTTACGGGCCTATCGCCTATCAATCCGTGTTGGATGGCAATGACGTATCGTTCTATTACGATAAGCAGGAGAGTGTTTACAATAGTATGTTCACCTTGTTGGATGAGGCGATCGACGGTTTCAAGAACGGGACATCGAAACCTTCCGACATGGCCTCGTTCGATTATTGGTGCCAAGGCGACCATGCCTTGTGGATAAAGGTGGCGAACCAGTTCAAGCTGCGTATCGCCATGCGTATGGTGAAGGCTAACCCTACGTTGGCCAAGCAGAAAGCTGAAGAGGCTTTCAAGGGGGGCGTGCTGACTTCCGCCGATAAGGATATCTTGATCGACCAAGGGTTGAGCAATGAGCTGACCCGTATGTTCGAGTGGGGTGACTGTGGCGTAAACGCTTCCTTAGTTACCATCTTGGAAGGTTACAAAGACCCGCGCACGGCGTTGTATATCACGAAGAACACGGGTGAGATCAAGGGTGGTGACGGTGCTGTCATCGAGGCCGGCACGCGGTATCTGGGTGTTCGCGGTGGATGTAACTTACCTTCGAAGCCGAATCCGTGGGGTAATTTCTCCGGCGTGGTATGTAACTATACGACCCCGTTACCAGTGATGAAGGTGGCCGAGGCTTATTTCTTACGTGCCGAAGGTGCCTTGCGCGGCTGGAGTATGGGCGGTTCCGCCAAGGAGTTGTACGAGGAAGGTATCCGCGTATCTATCAAGAATGAGCTGAAGTATAAAGGTGCTTATGCTGGCGTGAGCGCTATCGCCGACAATGAGATCGACGCTTATATCAACGGGACGAGCACGCAGATCGACTTCGTGGATCCGGTGGACAATAAGAACAGCCACGCTGCCATGAACAAGGTATCCGTGAAATGGAACGATGCCTCTAGCAATGAGGAGAAATTGCAGCGTATCATCACGCAGAAGTGGATCGCCAACTTCCCGCTCTCTACCGAGGCTTGGGCCGAGTACCGTCGTACGGGTTATCCTAAATTGTTCCCGAACCGTGTGAACAGTAGCGATGGCAAGATCGATACCGATGAGCAGATCCGCCGTTTGATCTATTCCGATATAGAGATCAATACGAACGACGCTGAGTTGCAAAAGGGCATCGAGCTGTTGAACCAAGAGAACTCTAGCTCTAAATTCAAGGGCGATATCGGTGGAACCCGTGTATGGTGGGATAAGGCCGGTGTGGGCAACTTCTGATAAACCGTTTTATCACAGATAAAAAGAGAGGGTTTCTTCCATAGAGGAGAAGCTCTCTCTTTCTTTTTTATAACTCGCCTTTGCCTTGGCGTACGATCTCGAAATTATCCGTCGTGCAATCTACGACCGTAGAGGCTTCCAATCCTCCAAAACCGCCGTCGATCACGATATCCACTTCATTCTCGTATTTCTCGTGTATCAATTCCGGATCTGTCGTATATTCGATCACCTCGTCGTCGTTGCGGATGGACATGGTCAGGATCGGATTTCCCAAGGATTGTACCAATGTGCGGGTGATGTTATTGTCCGGTACGCGGATCCCTACTTCTTTCCGGTTCTTGTAAATCTTCGGGAGCTCGCTGCTGGTGGGCAGGATAAAGGTGAAAGGACCAGGCAGATGTTTCTTCATCAGCTTGAAAGCGGCGTTGCTTACCTTGGCGTATTCACTTAGATTAGATAGGTCGTAACAGATGATGGACAGGTTGCTCTTCTGTGGATTAACCCCTTTCATCTGGCATATTTTCTCTACCGCACGCACGTTCAGCGCATCGCAACCGATGGCGTAGACCGTGTCGGTAGGATAAACGACAAGGCCGCCGTCCTGTAGGACTTTGACGACCTTGTCTATTTCTTTTTGATTCGGATTCTCCGGATAGATTCTCACTAACATACTAGCCGTAGATGACGTGTCCGTTCTCGTCTGTATATTCCTCTAATCCTTTACTGTATTGGTTCATGGCCCGAAGGCTCATACCCATGCTTGAGAAACCGCCGTCGTGGTATAGGTTCTGCATCGTCACCTTGCGGGTGAAGTCGGAGAACATCATTACGCAATAGTCCGCGCACTCGTCAGCGTTGGCGTTGCCCAGTGGACTCATTTTGTTGGAGAAGTCCATCAAGTGTTCCATACCCTTTACGCCACTGCCCGCTGTTGTCATTGTCGGGGATTGAGAGATCGTGTTCACACGCACGCCTTTCTCGCGACCATAGATGTAACCGAAGCTACGGGCGATAGATTCCAGCAGGCTCTTAGCGTCCGCCATATCGTTGTATCCGAAGAACGTGCGTTGGGCAGCCACATAACTCAAAGCCAGCACGGAGCCATTCTCCGCGATAGCGTCTTGTTTCTTGGCTACTTGTAGCATCTTGTGGAAAGAGATAGCGGAGATATCCAACGTCTTATCCAACATCCCATAGTCCAGGTCATCGTACGTACGTTTCTTGCGTACGTTCGGGCTCATGCCAATAGAATGTAAGACGAAATCTATTTTACCACCTAATATTTCCACCGACTTCGCGAACACGGTCTCCAGATCCTCTACGCTGGTTGCGTCTGCCGGGATTACCTGCGCGTTCAACTTCTCCGCCAAAGCGTCTACCTGCCCCATACGGACAGCGATAGGCGTATTGCTCAACGTGATAGTCGCGCCTTCCTCTACGGCTCTTTCCGCCACTTTCCAGGCGATGGACATATCATTCAGCGCACCGAAGATAATGCCTCTCTTGCCTTTCAATAAATTATGACTCATACCTTTTGTTTATTAATTACGGCACAAAAATACACAAAATGTGCAACATACGCAAACAGCAAGCTTTCAAGCTATTCTTTTACGGTGGCGGTAAAATTCACGTTGCCGGCATCGACATCCTTGTCTTGCCCGTTAAGCGAGGAATATTTACCTACCGGCAGATCCTGTAAGACATAGTTATTACACCGGCGAGCTGCCACGATCTTATCGGTAAGCGCGGTGTTGATAGCAGACGATACGAGACTTAATAATATGTTGCTATCGCTTACGCTCGTATCTACAGTGAGCTGCCCAGCTCTTTTAAACAATGTCTCGCGAGTTCTTGTTGATTTCAGCTCATATTCTATATTCACGGTAATCGATCCTCCCAGCGCTGATTTCGACCAAGAGTTGATGGTGGTGAACAATACGGCATCCGCCCCGAATACGTTACGGAAAGGGTCTAGTGAGCCGTTGATGAACTGCTCGCTATCGTAGGCGCTTTCCCCCTTGAACATCTCCATCGCAAGGAAGGGAGAGATTACATAATAGCCCTTATCGCAAAGTGGTTGCGCTAAGGAGGTATAGAAATATTCTTTCGCCTCTACGTGGGTCGTCTTATTGATGGGAGGCATGACTAGCAGAGTGACCGGATTTTCTGTATACATATTCGGGTAGTTGGAACCTCTAGTCATCAAGCTGCTCGTCGAACACGAAGTGAACCATACGCAGATAAGACCTATAAGTAATAGATTTTTCATTGTTCGAATTTTTTAATTATTAGATTCATGAATGTGGCGGATTCCGGATATAATTCCATTTCCGTCTTAAACATTTTCAAACTCTCTTCTTTCTTGCCATCTTTAAGTAAAAGATAGCCATATTCCGCATATACGCCAGGAGGGACAGCCTTACGCTCTCCTCCCGCATTATCGATGATCTGCTGATAGGTCTTCATCAGATTGGCCGTAGCCTCTGGAGTTTGTTTTTTATAATAAGCGTACGAGGTTGTCTCGTAGTTTTTCCACGTGTAGAGATCTTGATCGTTCCAGATCCCGCAGGAGCTTAGTCCAAATATGAACGCTCCGAATAGCACATAAGATAGTAGCTTCATGGTAGGGTGATTTTATTAGTTTCCTGTGTAGATAGCATAAGGGTACGCTCAAAGACGACTTTCCCCTGATAGGATACTGTCACATGACGTTTGCCGGTAGCCACGGCATAGGTCTCGCCTTTGACCTGGTGCTTTTTGGGTTGATAGACTTTTGCGTTGAATGTGGTATTCTTATCGAGGGATACTTGTACATATCCCGGATATTTGTTGACAGACTCCACGTAGATGTATGCTTGGTCGGACAGTCCTTGCGAGGACGCTACGTTACCGACCTTACAGCCCGTCATCAGCCCCATAAGGCATACGAATAAAGTGATAATAAATTTGGTTTTCATTATTTGGCCTCCTCTATATAATACTCATTTAAATTCTCTGGATTAATCTCGCCTTCGGTCATTGAAACCACCGAGAACTCCGTTTCCGGCATATCTCCTTGCACGGCATCGACAATCAATTTGCCAACCGTTTTGCCCGGAAGTTCGAATTTGATACCGGTTTGTGGATTTGTCACGGTCTTGCCCCTTTGTTTCACCGCAAAAATGTCACCCGTGGATATACCTTGGCTTTGTCCGCCGGAGATGATGATGCCGTTGTCATCGGCAGCTAAGAAGTAGGCTCTCCAAGGCTTATCTGTGCATTTATTGATCACGTTCTCTACCAGCTTGGAGATGGCGGCGGAGATGGCCTTGTCACTCAAAGTCGCATCGTAATCGGCTTGCCCGCCTATACCCAGTGTCTCCTTGGTCTTTAATTCCGCGTCTCCTTTCGCCTCGTCGGAATAGATGATCAATCCGGTTTTAGCGTCGACCAAACGGATGGTGACCGCTGCTTCCACGATTTGCGTTTTCGTACAGGAGAAGACACGCTGGTCGCCTACATTCTTACGGCCGAACTCGGTGATTGAACCTAAGATCAGATAATCGGCCCCGATCTTTTGCAATTCGGCATTGTTTAGCTGGCTTTCTTCTTGTAACTTGTCCATGTCGTTTCGTTCAAGCAACAAAAATTTACCGGATGCCGCCAACTTGGCGGAAAGGATATCCAAGGCCTGCTTACCCATAGGGTCATTGTTTTTGTCGTAGAACAGACCTTTGGCATACTGCGTTTCATTAGAGAAGCGACTGATCGCTACTTTTCGTTTTAATGCTTTAGACGTTTCCGTCTGAGAGGCTTTTTCTGCTTCAACTTGGATCACGGTTCGCTGCGCTGCCAACGAGCTGATGCCTAGCCAAATTCCTAATAAATAAAGAATCAGTTTGTTCATACAAAGTTGTTTTTATAGTGTTTATTCCCGAAAGTAAACCCGCTTTACCCGAGGCGAGATAGAGGTTAATATCTCGTAAGGGATTGTTTTCAGTTTATCCGAAAGCTCGCTCACCGGTAGTTCGTCGCCGAAAATAATTACGGTGTCGCCTTCTTGCGCATGGATGTCGGTGACGTCGATCATGCAAGCGTCCATACAGATGTTGCCGATGATCGGGCAGCGCTGTCCATTGATTAAGACCTGCCCGCCTCCGTTGCTGAAGTGGCGATCCAGCCCGTCGGCGTATCCGATCGGGATGATAGCGATCCGGGAGTCACGTTTCACATAACTCATGCGGCTATAACCAATCGAATCCCCCGCGGGTATGTTTTGTATTTGTAAGATCGTAGTCTTCAAGGTGCTGACATTCCGCAGGCCTTTTTGTCCGGACGCGCTTACTCCGTATAGACCAATGCCTAAACGTACCATATCCATTTGATAAGTGGCGAAACGCTCGATTCCGGCGGAGTTCAGGATATGTTTGATCACCTTATACTCCAGCCCGTTTTCCAGTTCTCCCGCGGCTTTGGCGAATTTATCCAATTGCTGGTGGGTAAAATCATCGAAGATGTACGAGTCGCTTCCCGCCAAGTGAGAGAAGATCGAACGGGCGATCACCCCGGATTGCGCTTTCAAGCGTTCGCAGATCGCCGGGACATCCCCCGGTTGAAACCCTAGGCGATGCATGCCGGTATCGATCTTGATATGGATAGGGTACGAGGTGATACCTCTGCGCTCGGTCTCCCGGATCATGGCATCCAATAGGCGGAAGCTATAGACTTCCGGTTCCAGATGGTTCTCGAACAGGACATTGAAACTGCTGAATTCCGGATTCATGACGATAATAGGGATCGAGATGCCTTCTTTGCGCAATTCGGCTCCCTCGTCGGCTACCGCCACGGCCAGATAGTCGCAACGATGCTCCTGGAGGGTCTTCGCCAACTCGTAAGAGCCGGCCCCGTAACCGAAAGCTTTTACCATGCAAACCATCTTGGTCTCCGGCTTTAGCTTAGAGCGATAGTAATTGAAGTTGTGTACGATCGCGTCCAGGTTTACCTCTAGGATCGTTTCGTGCACCTTCTTCTCCAGCAGCTCGGAGATCTGCTCGAAGTGGAAGCGGCGGGAGCCTTTGATCAAGATCAGCTCGTCCTTGAAGCCCTTGATGGAGGGCGACTTGATGAACTCCTCGGTGGTGGCGTAAAACTCCTTCTCCATCTCGAACGCGGAGCCGTATTCCTTTAAGTCGCGACCGATACCGATGACGCGGTCTATCTTCTTGCGGCGAACCAAATCGGCCACCTTCTTATATAAGGACTTAGGCAAGGTGCCAGACTGGAGGATGTCGGAAAGGATCAAGGTACTCTTTAATTGCTTGCCTACCCGGCGGCTTTGCTGGAAATCGAGGGCGATATCCAAGGAGTTGATATCCGAGTTGTACGTATCGTTTATCAACAGGCAATTGTTGATACCTTGCTTCACGTCCAGCCGCATGGCTACCGGCTCAAGGCGCAAGAATTTCGTCACGTCGTTTACGCTGGTCGGTTTCAGGTAAAGCATAACCGCCATACAATGGATCACGTTCTCGATAGAAGCGTCGTCCGTGAACGGGATGGTAACGACCCGGTTGAAGCCCAGCAAAGTACAATGAATGATCGTCTCCAGCTCTTTCTTCTCGATAGACTCGATAAACAAGGGAGCCTCGGAGTCCGTACGGCTCCATGCGATCGCCTTGTGCGAAAGGCAGGCCGATTCGATACAATTGGCGATAAACAAGTCATCCCCATCATAAATAATGGCTTCGCAATCATTGAAAAGCGTCAGCTTCTCCATACATTTCTGGTTGGAGGAGAGGAAATTCTCTTGATGGGCCTCCCCGATATTCGTGATGATGCCGATCGTGGGGGCGATGATGGGCTGCAGGCGTTCCATCTCGTCCGGTTGCGAGATCCCGGCCTCGAAGATGCCTAGCGTATTTTTCTCGCTCATCTGCCACACCGAGAGAGGAACCCCCAACTGGGAGTTGTAACTCCGGGGCGAACGTACGATATTGAACTCGTTGTGCAGCAGTTGATAGAGGAATTCCTTTACGATCGTCTTTCCGTTGCTACCGGTGATGCCGATCACGGGGATGTTGAATTGCTTCCTGTGGTGAGCCGCCAGCTTTTGTAAAGCCTTCAGCGTATCTTTCACCACGAGGAAGTTCGCTTCATCCATGCCCTCGAACTCCGGTAGCATATCACTCACCACGAAGTTGCGCACACGAAGTTTATAGAGTTCCTGTATATATCTATGTCCGTCATTCGTCTTGGTCTTCAAGGCGAAAAAGAGGCTTTGTTCCGGGAAAGAGAGACGACGGCTGTCGGTCAACAAAAGACTGATCTTGTCGTCAAGCAATTGGTTCGTTTTAGCACCGATAATTCTTGCTATTTCTTTAATTGCGTATTCCATTTTACTATTCTTTAGTATTTAGACCTTGCCGATTCAAGGTCTCGTTTCACGAACCAAAGATATGAATTATTTCATATAAAGCGCACGACAGCAAAAAACTTCTAGGGCAACCGCACCAAAATTTACATCTTTGTTGAATACGTATTCGCAATCATGTTTGGTCACCAAATGTGTTATTTTCCCGTGGGGAATCTACTGTTTACTGTATATTTCTTGGAAACTGACCATATGGTAGTTCGCTTTAGTATCTATAGAAACGGCGATTACTATTAATAGAAATACGAAATACTATCCATAGAAATTGGCACCCTTATTGGCCATATTTTCTTATCGCTTAATTATCAGACAGGTAAGCCGTAGCTCCAATATATTGGACTTATTGTGTTTTTTAAGGATTAAATTTGATGCGGTTGCCTTGAAAAACTTCTGATTAAATAGCCCTTAAATGGGTGAGGGAGGGTGTTCGGCTTCCGTTCCGTGCGACGACTTTCCCGCTTATTTCCATATATGGCAACATTCTTGCGAGCGAAACGTATGTTTTTTTCCTTTATTTTAGGATCTTTGCATCCGGAAATCAATAATAAACATACCATGAGATCAGTAAGTCTTTTAATCTTCTTCATTGCTATCCGTTTTTTATCCATGGCAGAGACAGTCGTACCGCGTTTATCCCCATTGCCATCGAGTATTGAGAAAGAACGGGTTGGGCTAGCCGGTACGTGGTTATTTAACACCTCTCCGGAAGAGCGTTTCTGGCAGCGGGGCGTATCCGGGAAAGAGTGGAGATCAATCGAGGTACCCGGCGAGTGGGTCATGCAAGGCTTTGAGGTGGAAAAAGGGAAGATGGCGGGATATAGCCGGACTTTCTCGGTGCCGGCCGCTATTCGGTAGGGGCTATCGAAGCGGGAAAGGTCATGGGTAAGGAAGTGTCCTTTGATATCGAGAATCCGGAGAACCATATAGGGGCCTTGGAGGGCAAGGCCGAGTTGTTCGACGAGTCGTTGGCGATTAGCGGAATGGCCGGTCCGGATAAGCAAGAGGTGAGGATGCTGGTCGCGGATTATAACAACGCGGGGAAAGAGGGTTTCCTTTCCTCGCATATTGAATATGCTTATCGTACGTTGAAGTACGGGGAGCGGGTGAATGGAGAGTTCTTGTTTATACGTTCTGTCTCGAAATAATAAAATAATGAAATGAAATACTTGAATTTTGTATTGGGTTGCTTGTTCCTTTCGGCGTGCGCCGACAACCCTAAATCGGAACTGACCATGGAATGCCGTCCGACGATGCTGATTGAGGCGACGGATTCCCCGGAAAAGATTATCGAGAAGGCGGCACATATCGTGCCTACCTCCAATCAGCTGGAGGCTTTGCGGAATGAGTTTATCGCTTTTATCCATTTCGGGCCTAATACGTTCACCCGCATGGAATGGGGGAATGGGATGGAAGATCCCCGTATATTCGACTTGAAGGAGCTGGATACGGATCAATGGTGCGAGGCGATGAAGGAGGCGGGAATGAAGAAGGTTATATTCACCGCCAAGCATCACGATGGTTTTGTCTTATGGCAGAGCCGTTATACGAAGCACGGTATCATGTCCTCCGGTTTCCGGGATGGAAAAGGGGATGTGTTGAAGGACTTGTCCGCCTCTTGTCAAAAGTATGGCTTGGAGTTGGGAGTATACCTTTCTCCGGCGGATTTGTTCCAGATCGAGAGCCCTACGGGATTGTATGGTAATTTGAGCGAGTACACCAAGCGTACCATCCCGCGGGAGGTGCCGGGCCGCCCGTTTGAGAACAAGGCTACTTTCGAGTTTGAGCTGGATGATTACAATGAGTATTTCATGAATCAGCTATTCGAGCTCTTGACCGAGTACGGCCCGATCCATGAGGTCTGGTTCGACGGGGCGCACCCGAAGCGCAAGGGAGGCCAGCGCTATAAATATTCCGCTTGGAAGGAGCTGATCCATACATTGGCGCCGGAGGCCGTGGTCTTTGGGCGTGAGGATATTCGCTGGTGCGGCAATGAGGCCGGAAGGACTCGTGATACGGAATGGAATGTCATCCCTTACCCGGAGAATCCGGACACGACCTCTTATTTCCCCGATCTGACGGATGAGGATCTGGGTAGCCGCGAGCAATTATTGAAGGCGAGATATCTGCATTACCAACAGGCCGAGACCAATACGTCTATTCGCGAGGGTTGGTTCTACCGGGATGATGATCGCCAGCGTGTGAGAAGCGCGGACGACGTGTTCGATATCTATGAGCGTGCCGTAGGTGGAAACTCCACGTTCTTGTTGAATATCCCGCCCAACCGCGAGGGACGTTTCTCCGCGCAGGATGTCGGCGTATTGAAAGAGGTGGGTAAGCGTATCCGCCAGACGTACGGCACGGATCTGTTGGCTCAGGCGGATGGGCCGAAAGAATGGCTGGATAAGGATGACAGCACTTACCGGGCTATGATCGCGGGAAGCGAAGGGGTTGTCATAGAGACCGCGGAGCCTGTTACGGTGAACCGCTTCATGCTGCAAGAGGCGATCGCTACCAATGGCGAGCGGGTGGAGAAACATGCGCTTGACGTTTGGGTGAATGGCGAGTGGAAAGAGATCGTGGAAGCGACCAATATCGGTTACAAGCGTATCCTCCGTTTCCCGAACGTGACAACCGACAAATTCAGGGTGCGCGTATTGGAATCACGCTTGGTGCCGGCTATCAGTGAGGTAGCGGCCTATTATTACGAGTCGCATCCACCGCGGTTGACCGTGCGAAGGAATGAGAAGGGCGCGGTTTGCGTCGAGACCTTGCGTCAGGATTTCAAATGGAATACGTATGAGCAGGATATGGCTAGCGACTTGAATGCTGGTTTCAAGATCTATTATACGACCGATGGCACGATGCCCGACGAGAACTCTCTGGAATACAAGGAGCCTTTCGCTTGGGATAACGGCGAGGTGAAAGCGGTAGCGATATTGAACGGTCTGTCGGGAGAGGTTTGCGAGTCGCTCTTGGGATATGACAAGAGGGCTTGGGAGGTGACAACCGATAATTCCCGCTCAGTCACCATCCGGTTGGATACAACTCGCGTGTTGTCCGGCTTGGCTTATACGCCACGATCGGATAAGGAGGTCCAGATGATCGTGAAGGGTTCCGTGAAGATCAGCGATGACGGAAAGACCTGGAAAGCAGCAGGAGCTTTCGAGTTCGGCAATTTAAGGAATGACCCGACTCGCCGCGACTATCATTTCACGGATGCGGTTAAGGCTCGATACGTGCGTCTGGAAGCGAATCGTGAGATGGACTTGAAGCTGGCGGAATACGATTTGTTTTAATCAAGAAGAGAAACGTCATACCGCTTTCATCTTCGCCTTCACGTATTCAATCTCTTTCGCTATATCAAAGGATGGGGTTTTCCCGCCGATTTGTTCCAGTTTGGATAAGGTTTGCCGGAGGAATCGCTTATAGGCCTCACTCTCCGGCTGGAAGGGCTTATGATGAATGGCTTTTTGGATGTCTCCCCATTCTTTTAGGAGCGAGGAAGTCTCGCGGGATAAGAGATTCTCCGTGAAACGTTGCCAGATGTAATTGATGGCCAATGGGGAGGGGTGAAGCATATCATCCGCGTAAAAGCGATAGTCCCGAAGCTCATCCATCAGGATCTCATAGGCGGGGAAGTAGGCGATTTGGTCGGGATACTCCTTCTGTAAGGCATCCGTGGCGAGTAGCAGGATGGCCTTGCTGAGTTGGTTCTCGTGAGCCCCGTCTTTCCAGTGACGGATGGGGCTTACGGTGAACAGGATCTTCAAGGCGGGGTTTTGTTCCCAAAGGGCGAGGAGCAAAGGCTTCCAGTCCGCAAGGATCTCTTCCGTGGATAGCCGTTGCCGGTCGAACATCTTCTCGGGCAGCTTATGGCAATTCGCTACGATTTGCCCGTTGCTCTTGAGGCGGTATACATAAGCGGTTCCCAGCGTGATAACCAACCGGGTCGCTTTTCGTAAGAAATCGGAGGATTCGGATAAGCGGCTGTTTATATGCTTTAGGCATTCCTCTTCCGAGGGAGCCGAGAAGCGGCTATGATGGGTAAAACTATGGTATACGCCCTCATGCTGGAATAAATCGCCGGGGGTGAAACGCTCCGGGCGTAGCAGCATCCGCAGTCCTTCCGCTACGGAGGCTGGGTTGTACAAGGTCCCGAAGGGGTTTATATCTACCGGAAACTTATTTTCTTCCAGCTTCTGCCCGATATTCTCGGCGAAGCAGGAACCCATCATCACGATCCGGTCCTCATACGAGAAAGAGAACCGTGCTTTCGGCAACAGGATTCGAGTGTAAAGTTCCATATTCACTTTTATCGCAAAAGTAGATATATGTTTACGGAAATGCAAATAAAGAACCTTATTCTCTTCCTGTTTCCTTCGAGATCATTTCATTGTATAAATCTACGGGGCCCAAATGCCACATCTTTGTTTCCTCGTTCTCCAGCCGTTTGTAAGTATCGGACGAATATATCTGTTTTATGGCATCAATCAGACTGATGCCTTTGTTGGTGGTCATCATATCTGCCAGCCAGCTTACTTTCGATGGCAATAGTAGATAGAGATTGCTTTGATTAATTTCTCCTATCATGACTTTATCTCCTTTGCTTCAATGAATGTTATACTACCTAGCGACCGCTCTGTGTGAAACCTTCCGTGATATATTTTCATTTTGAGTTCTCTTTCTTCCTGAGATTAATAAACTCATCGATGTTTGCCAAGAGCCATTGGTAACTTTGGGTATGCAACACATCAAAGAAATCACGTAAGTATTCCAGCACGTCGTACTTGCTGAATTCTTGCATGACTTCCTCTCCACTCAAGCCCTTGGCATTTTTGTACTGCTCAATGCAGAATGAGATAAAATAGGCTATATCTTGTTGTTTCTTGTCCATACTATTCTTCCTATTTAATTTACTGCTTTTATCTACTCTGTCACGGTATCATCTATACAAATATACGGCATTCATTCCTAAGTGCCATAGTTTTGTACATATTTCCTTTTGAGAAGCAAACAAACATCGCCCTCATTACCCTCTCTCATGGCAGCTCCAACAGGAATAACCTTGGCCCGGTCGTGTTGTCGGGTAAATCTCTTGTAATCTTTCTTTTTGATTGGAATAGTCCCTTATCGGTGACAATGCCTTTGTCTGATAATCTTCAAAGGGAGGGAACGTAGGGCGTAAATAGGCGATTAAGCCTCCTTTTTGACGTGAAAAGCGGTGCTTTTCATCGAAAATAGAGATCGGAATCCATATATATAGTCGCGTTAACCCACACGTATAGTCGCGTTAACCCATACATCTGGTCATGATAGGCTACACATATGGCCATGATGGGCATCGTGACCCCTCAAGAATGGGCATTGTTACCTCCTTACGACTGGGCGGTAAGGGATGAAATAGGAACTAGGATGAATTAATTTCGCTGGAATGAAAGGCCCTTTTTCGTTAAGTGATTACCGGATAGCCGATTGCTGTTTTTTTCTCTCGTATTTGGAAGCGAGACGTACCTTTGCCCGAAATAATCGCCTCTCCGGAACTTGGAATTACAAATTGTCAAAAAGACAAAAACACAAACACCCTCTACCTGCATTCCCTAAGATTACCAACTAGCCCTTTATCCAGTTGTAGAGACGTAGCATGCTGCGTCTCATCCCCTTTTATTTAGCTGGGTGGAATTCTACCAATATTCCCTATAAAAATATAGTAATAGCTTGTACGTAGTACTAAATTTAGTATCTTTGCATAAATGAGATGACAAACAAATGGGTACAAAAGAAAAACTCATAGAACGATTTCTTTCATTACCGAAAAACTTTACTTATGAGGAAGTTAAACGTTTATTTGGAATATTCGGTTATGTGGAGAATACAAAAGGTAGTACTTCTGGTTCACGTGTTGAATTCATTAGTGCTGACGGATTGAACTCGTACATTATGCACAAGCCACATCCGAATATTATAAAGGGGTACGTGATGAAACAATTGCTTTCATTCATCCGTGAACAGAACCTTATAGAGAAATATAAAAGCAATCAAGTGTAAGAATAAGGAGTAAACTTATGGGACAGTTAAAGTACAAAGGATATATCGGCAGTGTTGAGTACAGCGAAGAAGATAATTGTCTGTACGGTAAGGTACTTGGTATGAATAAAGATTTGATATCTTATGAAGGTGATACCGTCGATGATTTGAAAAAAGATTTTGAGGGGGCGATTGATGATTATCTGGCTAGCTGTAAGGATCGTGGTGTAGAACCACGAAAACCTTTTAGCGGTAAACTTAATTTACGAATGTCGTCAGAACTCCATAGCCGTGTCGCTGCTATTGCCGCAAATACAGGGACTACGATCAATGATTTTATAAATAGAGCCATAACAAAGGAGTTGGAACATGGATGTGCGATGTAGCTCATTGAAATAAAACAGGCGGGAACCTTGCCTATGTCCCCGCCCGTGGGCTCAGATCTGCTGTATAGTCAGCGGCTTCTAAGCCTCATCTCCCATCGAAGCCATATATTCTTTCCATAATGAGTCTATGTCGTAATCGCTACCGAGGGCGTATTTCACGCCGCCGTCGAACGACCAAGGGATCACCTTCAAGGTGCTTTGGTTGAACTTCCGCAGGAAGTCCGGGTGCTTGGTTTGCGTAAGCCATGCGAGGAAGAAGCCTGTCGTGCGGTAACCATCCATATAGTGCCCGCCTTTGGGGCGATCTTCCAAGGTGAAACCGCCGTTTAGGTATCTTACGGCATCCGCCACGCCCTCTATCATGGCCCAGAAAGTCTTGTTCGTTCCATAGCTACCTATGCCTTGCGGCTCTAGCTGGAAACCATGCGTCAGCTCATGGTACAGTACGCCGCGGGTCTCGTAATCCACCTTGGCGGTATCGTTGTTGGCGAAGCTTTTCTCGATCCATTTCGTGCTGTACACGATGCTGATGGAAGGAGGCGCTCCGTCTTTCGCCGACACCCCGTCGTATTCCTTTAATGTATAGTGAATCTCCTCGATGCCCGGAATGCTGTCTTCCGGAGTGAAGTAAAGCGTCTCTACTACCTTGCGGGCGTGCTTGGTGATATAAGCTTCCGGATCAGGGATAACGGCGGCATAGATGGCCGATCCCTTGGCCTCGGGCGAAAGATTCTCGAAATCAATCTGTCCGATGTAATAGTTATCCCAAGGGGTAGGGGCGGTTTCCGCTACGGTAGCCGCCTGCTCCTTTTTGCCGGAGCAAGCTACGCAAGTCCACAGCAGGAAAGCGCCGCTGATTAATTGTCTATATCTCATATCTCTTGTCTGTCTTTAGGTGAATATGGTTTCTAGTCTGTCAGTGAATACGGGCGATCCTCTCCGTTGAACAAGCGCTTCTTGTTCGGGCTGGAAGTCATCTCGAAAGTGAGCGTCCCGCCGTTCAAGATGTCATCTTGCGTGATGTATCCTTTGGTATAAGGCTTCCCGTTTAGCTTTACCGCTTTTACGTAACGGTTCTTGTCGCTGACTTTATCGGCTTTTACCTCGAACGTCTTGCCATTCTCCAAGCGAACCTTCATAGATGGAAGATAGGGAGCGCCTAATACGTATTGATCCGTACCCGGGCAAACCGGATAGAATCCCATGGCGGAAAGAATATACCAAGCGGACATCTGGCCGCAATCGTCGTTACCGCAAAGGCCGTCGATATTGTTGCGATACATCTTATTCATGATCTCGCGTTGCCAATACTGGGTTTTCCAAGGCTGGCTGGTCCAGGTGTATAAGAACGGGATGTGATGGCTGGGCTCGTTGCCGTGTACGTAGCCTCCTAGTAATCCTTCTTTTGTCACGTCCTCGGTCTGGGCAAAGAACTCATCGGGAAGATGCATCGTGAATAAGGAATCCATTTTGGTGATGAATGCTTGCTCGCCTCCCATCAACCGGATCATGCCGTTGACATCTTGGGGTACATAGAAGGAATAGTTCAAGGCATTCCCCTCGATAAACCCTTCACCGTGCGTGTTTAGCAAACTGAAGTCTTCCTTGAACGTGCCATTGGCGTAACGCGGACGGGCATATCCGATCGAGGTGTCGAATACCTTTGCGTAGTTGGACGCACGCTTCTTATAGGTATCGGCTACGGATCGGTTTCCCGCTAATAAGGCTGTATTATAGATGGTCCAATCATCATAAGCGTACTCCAAGGTCAAGGAGCCCGCGCTACCGTTGCGGTCTAAAGGGACATACCCTAATTCCATGAACTCTTTGGTGCCCTCGTAATAAGGAATCGTAGAGCTGCTGATCATCGCTTTCAGCGCGGCGTCTTTATCAATCGGCAATCCTTTGGCGATGGCGTCCGCCAAGACCGATACGGAGTGATAACCGATCATGCACCAGTTCTCGTTTGCCATATGGCTCCAGATCGGCAAGGCATGATGAACGCTTTGCTCGCAATGCTTCAACATGGACTTGGCGATATCCGTGTTCACCTGTCGGTTGATGATATTGAACAGGGGATGCAGGGCGCGATACGTATCCCATACGGAGAATACCGTATAGTTCGTGAATCCGTCCGCTTGATGGATATTATGGTCTAGCCCGCGGTACTGGCCGTCTACATCGGTGTACACGCAAGGGTTGATCATCGTGTGATACAAGGAGGTGTAAAGCATAGCCAACTGGTCGTCGCTCCCTTTCGCGTCGATGACGGAGAGCGCTTTATCCCAGGTGTTGGAGGCTTTGGCGGCTAATTGATCGAAGTCGGCACCGGAAGCCTCGGTCCGTAGATTCTTCAAGGCTCCCTCGGTGCTGACTCCGGAAAGGGCGACTTTCACTTCCAGCTCATCGGACGCTTTCGGATCGAAATCAAAATAAGCGACGATCTTACGTCCTCCGATATCCGGGAAGTTCTCTTTCATATTAAACTTGGCATAGCCGCCCCGATAATTGACTTTCGCTTTCTCCTCGCATCCGTAATGCGTGATAGGTTTGGAGAAAGACATGGCGAAATAAGTATAGTTGGTACGTGCCCAACCGTTAGTAATACGATAGCCGGTTACAAGCGTATCGTTCTCAACACGAATATTGGTCCAAAGAACTTTGCCGTCATAGTTATAGATCCCATGAATCATATCAAGGATAATGCGTTGGTTCTCACTGTTCGTGGGGTATGTGTATTGGTGGATGCCGACTCGTTGGGTGGTGGTGAGCCGTGCCTTTACGCCATAATCGGCGAGCATGACCTCGTAGTATCCGGGACGGGATATCTCCGTGTCGTGCGAGAAGCGTGAACGGTAACCGCCATCGGGATTCGTGGCCGTACCGGGATTTAACTTCAGTGCTCCGGTGGTAGGCATAATCAAGATGTCCCCGAGGTCGGAGTGCCCGGTACCGCTGAAATGGGTGTGGCTGAAACCTACGATGCTACTGTCTTTATGCTGATAGCCCGCGCAATACTCGTAGGATCGTGGTTGATATTTCCCCTCTACATTATGGGGAATGGTGTCTGTATCCGGACTAAGCTGTACCAGCCCGAAAGGAACGCAAGCCCCCGGGAACGTATGTCCCATTCCATTCGTCCCGATGATCGGGTTTACAAGATCAACCACATGGGGTTGCGCGATCGCTACTGTTGAGCCGGCTGCCATAAAGAGGCAGCGGAGGAATTTCTTAATTGATATCATTGTTGTTATTATTGGAAAATGCCTAGTGTAACACTTGACGGTGCCGAATGTAACACTTGGCAGGGTCGAGTGTTACATTCGGCCCTACCAAGTGTCGCTTGTCTTATTAGGGGTAAGTATAGTAGTCCTCCTATCATTGTCAAGTGCTAATTTGTTAATAATAGATTCCTACTATACTTAGTTGATAGAATTAGAACATCGAGTTCGCTTCGTTAGGAGCTAAGTTCTCGTTAGCGTCCAATTGCTTTTGCGGTATCGGGAAGATATTGCGCTTCGGCTCGTTGGATGCCTCCTTATCCCACCAAGAAGTGGTTACGAACTTATTAAAGCGAACTAAGTCCGTACGGCGGATTCCCTCGAACGCGAACTCGCGGCCTTTCTCGGCAAGGAACTCGTCCAGGGTCAAGGTAGCGGTCGTATATTTCGCTTTCTCCCAATCCTCAGCCTTGAAGGAACGTTGGCGAACGCTGTTGATCATATCTACCACTTCTTGGGTTGCCTTTCCACCGCTTTTACGCATCAACGCCTCGGCTTTATTATAGACAACCTCTGAATAGCGGAACATAACCCAATCGTTATCCATATTACCGGAAGAACCGGGTAACGTCTCGTACTTAACAGAACGAGCGCCACTGTTTTCTTCTCCCTCGGTCATAGACTTGATGTAGTTTACGAATACCAGATCCTGTCCGTTGTACTCCTCGGAACCCTTCAGCGGCTCCGCGGTGGTGTCGTAATAATAATTGCCGTTCTCGTCTACTTTACGAGGATATTGCTTGCCGATAAGGAAACCTTCCGTCTTTCTCAAATCGTTATCAGCGAATGAGTCATAGAATGTAGGCTGTGTAACCAATCCGTTCCAAGGGCCGGACTCCAATCCCCAACCTGTTTGGTGCGCGTAGTGTAACCAACGTTGGTACCAACCCATACCACTCGCGTATACTTGATCGAACACGATAGACCAAATGATCTCGGTAGATCTCTTATTGTTATCGGCTCTAAAGGTGTCGTTCCATTTCTTATCAAGAGCGAAGCCGCCTTTTTCCAATTCATTACAGATCTTGATACAGTCATCCCAGCGAGCTGTTCCTGTATAGACCTCAGCATTTAAATATAGGCGGCCTAGCAATGCGTAAGCTCCCCATTTAGAAACACGTCCGTAGGTCTCTGTCTTGTTCTCTGATAAGGAAGGGATGCTTTCAGTCAGTTCCTTCTCGATCCAAGCGAACAGCTCTTCACGGCTCTTGGATGTAGGGTTGATCTCTCCGATCTTTTCAGAGATAGGGGCCGTCCCGAACATATCCATTACATACCAATAACAATACGCGCGATACACACGCATCTCAGCCTGGGCTTGCGCTTTGGACATCGGTACTTTCAATGCCTCGAAATCGATAGTTTCCATATCCGCCAAGAAGTTGTTCGCTAGCCCGATACCCATGTATAACTTTTGCCAAGCATTCACTACTTGACCATCCGTAGGAATCCATTGATGGCGGTGCAGGCGGATCCAGTCGCCATTGTCGTATCCATGGCGTCCTTTTTGTGGCCATGCCGCGCCGTCGGCGGATAACTCGTTGCAAGACCAAGGGGCTTGAGCTACTTGCATGGTTCCACAGAAGTGTCCCCACGGACGCATCATAGCGGCCATTACCTCATTCGCGTTATTATAGTAATTTTCGGCGGTTACTTGGCTATGAATTTCCTCTGTCAAGTCTGTACAGGAGGAAAATGCGGTAGCTCCGAACAATAAAGTAATCGCACATATATTTTTTAATGCTTTCATATATTTATCAGTTTCAAAATCTATCGTTCTTAATTAAAATCCAAAGTTCACACCAAATGTAAATGTACGCGTGCTAGGATAAGAGCCACGTCTCTCAAGACCTGCCTGCAATCCGGTTACGTTTACATCGGGCGTTAAGCCTGAATATCCGGTGATGGTAGCCAGATTGGTGACATTACCATAGATACGTAGGTTACGTACATATTTATTCTCTTTGAAGTTGAATGTATAACCCAACGTAACGTTATCGATCTTCAAGAAGTTACCTTTCTCCAAATAATAGGAAGAGAACAACGGTTGCTCTGTCACCTTATTCTTCAAGGCATCTTTATATACGTTCGTACCAGACTGGTCGATATTTACAGTAGTACCGAAGTAGATAGCGCCCTCATTCAATACGTCATAGTCGAACATGCCACGCAGGAAGAAGCTGAAGTCGAAATTCTTGTAAGTGAAAGCATTCTGCAAGCCCGCCTTGAATTTAGGTAAACCGTTACCGATAAAGGTACGGTCGGCATCGGACAGACCTTCCTTTCCATCTATATCACGTAAGTTCCAAGTGCCATCCTCGTTAATACCGTCGCAAATGTAACCGAAGAAAGAAGCGATCGGTTGTCCTTCCTGTAGGCGGTATGCTTTACCTGGGTTACCCGGAGACGGCAAATCGTATTGATCCTCATAAGAAGACTTGTAGACTTCATTTGAAAGAGATGTCAATTTGTTTGTCTCGTAAGAAAACGTCAGGTTTGCGTTATAGGTGAAATCTTTCGTCTTAACGACTTCCGCGTTCAACGCTAACTCAAAGCCTTGGTTACGCATCGTTCCTACGTTCGTTAGAATCGTTCCGTAGATCAAGGACGGTTGTTGGGCGGTATAGTTACTGATCAAGTCACGAGTCGTACGGCTATACCAGTCGATCGTACCGTTTAGGCGGCCTCCCAATAAACCGAAGTCGAAACCTACGTTCAGAGATTCATTCTTCTCCCACTTCAAGTCTGGGTTCGGGTTGATCTCTGGGCCATATGTAGCCGCAAGCCACGAACCTGAATAAGCGTCCCAAGCTCCTGCCCCCGTACCATAAGTAGCCAAAGACATATAGGGGGCTGTAGGCAAGCTACCCGTGATACCGAAACCGGCACGTAATTTCAATACGTCAAATACATTCTGGTTCTCCATGAATCCTTCTCTGGAGATCATCCAGCCCGCGCTGACAGAAGGGAACCAAGCCCATTTATTGTTCGCTCCGAACTTCGTGGAACCTTCACGACGGATAGAGGCGCTAGCCATGTATTTCCCATCGTAATTATAGTTGGCACGGGCGAAGAAGGCGATCAGTTTGCTGGTCTCTTTTTTACTACCCATCGCAGCCTTACCGTCTTTTAGGTAACCACCGGCTTTCAGGTTGTTCGTCCCGAATACGTCCGTCAAGAAGTTCTTGTTCTCCGCGCTGAATTGCTCATATTCGAAATCTTGGTAACTATAACCCAACAAACCGGTAATATTATGTACGCCGTTGATGGAAGTGTTGTAGTTCGCTGTCCACTCCGTTGTACGGTTGGTGTTCTGATAATACTCCTTCTTGGCGCGTCCGTTCGTACCGTCTTTATGTTGGCTGTATTCGTCACGCATGCTATAGTCGTTCGTCAAGGCATCGTTCTTTTCCATAGCGAAGAAAGCGGAGGCTGTCAAGCCGGGGATGATCTCATATTGCGCCTTGAAGTTCGCCAATAAGTTCTTGAACTCCTTTTTCTTGGTACGCTGATAGATACGAGCCACCGGGTTGAAGTCCTCATATCCGCTATAGGTTTCCCAGAAAGAGCCGTCTTCCTTATAAATAGGCATCGTCGGGTTGATACGGATCGCTTGATAGAGTATGCCGTAGTTGGGGATATCTCCTACCTTCTCTACATCATCGGAAACCATATCGGCTTTCACGAATGAGTTAGCCAAGTTGAATGACAAGGAGAGTTTATCGTCGAAAGCACGATGGTTCACGGCGATAGAACCATTGATCGTCTCACGGCTGGTATTGCGAATCATACCGTCGTTCTTCTTATAGTTTAAGGAAGCCCGATAGTTTGTCTTCGCGTTACCGCCTGTAGCGGTCAAGTTGTGTACGTGCGTGAAGTTGCTTTTATTAAGTAGATTATCGTAATGATCGTCGCGACCACCAAAGTCGCGGATATTGGAGTTGTTTGTCTCTTTACCATAAGCTACGAACTCGTCTCCATTTAAGATTTCCGGCCGTTTGTAGATGGCCTCGTGCATGATATATCCAGAGTAATCAACCTGTGTCGTTCCGGCTTGCGGGCGTCTGGTAGAAACGATGATCACACCGTTGTTACCACGCGTACCGTAGATAGCGGCAGCGGAACCGTCTTTCAATACGTCGATGGCCTCGATATCCTCGGGGGCGATAGCGTTCAAGGAGGTCATATTACCCGGCATACCGTCGATAATAACCAGGGGCTCGTTGCTACCTTTCAAGGAAGAGGCGCCACGCATCTGCACTTTAACCTCGCCGTTCGGGTCGGTACTTCCACGTGATACGGTCAAGCCGGCTACACGTCCTTCCACCAATTGCATCGGGTTCACTACCGGGGCCTTGTTGAAATCGGAAGCCTTTACGCTGGTAACGGATGAGGTGATCTCGCCTTTCTTCTGCGAACCGTAACCTACGACTACGATCTCGTCCAATGTCTCCGAGTCTTCAGCTAATACTATGTTCAATGCTTTTTGTCCGGTATAACGAACTTCATGGGATTTGAAGCCGATGAAGGAAAATACCAATGTGCTGTTGTCTGGCACATCCAAGGTAAAGTTTCCGTCAAAGTCCGAAGCTGTTCCATTCGTGGTTCCTTTCACAACAATACTAACGCCAATCAGCGGTTCACCCTTTTGGTCTTTTACGACACCTTTAACGGTTGAACTTTGCTGTGCGATCTCATGAATCTCCATGTTCCCCATTTCAGGAACCGTAGATTCTCCAGCCGCATAAGAGGACTGAAACATCAAAGATAAACAAAGTAACAAAGAGGTTCGTCCACCTAATAAAGTCAGGCATTTCCTCGTCTTACCTTCATTCTTTTTTTCCATAAAAACATATTAAATTAAAAGTTAATAATGTATTTCCGTTAAGAAGAATACGCACAAGCGGTTCGCTTGGTTATTCGACGGCAATATTAATAGGTTTTAACGGACTGGAGGGTGCTTTGAAACGCCAAAGAAGTGTCATAAAATGCGTATGGCAGATTATGACACTTCTTTGGTAAATTGAGACACTATTTAGGAATCAGTAGTTTATGCTTCCTTTGTACGGTATTCCTTCGGTGTCATGCTATATTTGCGGGCAAATTCCCTATAGAAGTATGATTTGTTAGAAATCCCTACATTATAAATAATTTCCTGAACACTCATGTTGGTATTCACGAGTAGTTGCGCCGCGTAGGTTAGCCTATAATCCTTAATGAAATCACTCGGTGTCATGGTTGATATCTTCTTAAAACGGCGATATAAGATACGGGTGTTTATGTTCAATGCGCCCGCTATCAGCTCGGGGCCCAATCCCTCTTTGTTGATGTTTTCCTTAACGATAGCGGTTACGGCATCCAGGAATTCCTTGTCCTCTTGATGTAATAATTGCCCTTCCGTATATTGATAAGCGCTTTCCGGAGAATAGAAATATTCTTTTAATTCTCTTTGATTGATCATCAATCGGTTCACGACGGATAGGAGAACGGTTGGCGAGAAAGGCTTGGTCAGATAGGCATCCGCTCCGATATTAAGTCCTGCCGCCTGCTCTTGGTCTGATATCTTGGCGGAGACAATGATAAGCGGGATATGGCGGGTATATTTATTTCCCTTGATAAGCGAGATCAGCTCCAATCCGTCTATATTAGGCATCATGATATCGGTGATGATAAGGGCGGGAGTGTATTGTTTGAGAAATTCCAGAGCCTCCTCCGCGTTATAAGCTTCTTGGATCCGATACTCGGAGGAGAGGGTTTCCTTGATTAGCCAGACAATGTCTTTATGGTCGTCGATAACGAGGATCATCGGTTTATCTTCTACCTCTTCTTGTACCGTCGGTGAGATGCGCGGCTCTTGCGTATCCGTGTTTGGGGAAGGGAGCGATACGGGGATCTCTTCGTCTATCGTGTTGTTTGTGTTGGTCTCCTCTACGATCCCGACAGGCAGGGTGACCGTAAATTCGGCGTATTGGCCGACCTCGCTCTCTATGCCGATTGCGCCTCCTAAGGATTGTACGAGACTGTGACAAATAAATAAGCCGAGGCCGTTTCATGTCGTATGCTGCTTGTTATCATCGTTATCCATCGTACCCAGGATGCGATATCGATCGAAAACCGTTTGCTTGTCCGCCTCCGTGATTCCTTTACCGGTATTGTAAACTTTAAGGAGGAGGCTGTTCTCCTCTTCCAGCAAGGAAACGCGCACCGTACCCTTGTCTTCCGTGTACTTAAATGCGTTGGAAATCAGATTCGCCAGGATCTTCTTGAAATAGACGGGATCGGTATTCCAATAAAGTTCTTGGGGCGCGTCGATCTTGAATTGGATTTGGTGTTGCTCGGATAATGGGTAAAACCATTCGAATTGGGTTCGCAAGAGCGAGGACACGGATACTCTCCGGATATGCGTATGGCTGAATCCCGCGTCTTCCGCTTTCCGGAAATCAAGGATCTCTTGGATAAGCCCGTTCAGTTCCTCTACGTTTTCCCGGAGGACTGAGGTGTATTTCCCTAATGCCTTGTCTTGCGAGGCGGCGGCATAGGCTTGGATATAATTCTCCACGCCATTGATCAAGGTAAGCGGGGTGCATAGCTCATGCGTGATATGGGTAAAGAAATTGAGCTTAGACTCGTATAGTTTCTCTTTTTGTTCCTCCTTGATCTTGTCCGCTATTTGCTTCTGTTTCTTTAGTATTTGGTGATGGATACGGTAGATGCCGATGACGAGCAAGACCGTACCGATAAAAAGATACATGAAAATGGCTAACGTGCTTAGGTAAATAGGAGGCAATACCTTGATGGGAAGTGTGTATTCCTTTGCCGACGAATCGATGACATCGTTACGATAACGGACTTTCAGCACGTATTCCCCGTATGGGAGATTCATGAAAGTCACCTTGTTTGTCTTTTGCAATTCTTTCCAAGAGGAATTATAGTTGAGCAACTGATACGAATACTCGTAGTTCTCCCCGTTGATGTAATCCGGGGCGACAAAAGCGATCGTTAACGATTGCACATCGGCCGGAACCGTTACACCGTTCCGGCTGATATCCTTATATAATGGAAGGATTTGTTTATCCATTTGCAACTCGAAGAAACTTAATTCGGGCTGATAGGTATGTTCCGGCTCCGTTTGTTTGTTTACCCAGACCAATCCGTTGATGCCTCCGAAAAACAATCGCCCGGAGTATGAGCATTTCCAATAAGCGTCATCCGAAAATTCCGTGACGCTGAAATAAGGTTGATGGTAATTATGGAAAAAATCATTCTGGGGATTGTATTTGGTGAGGCCTTTATTGGTGCTTAACCAGATACAGCTATCATTCCCCTCGTGGATGCCGTGGATCATGTCGTTCGCGATCCCGTTGCTCTTATCGAATTGGCGTAAATAGATCTTGCCATTTTTTGACTTGATCCGGGTAAGTCCGGAGCTGGCGCCTACATAGAAAGTAGAATCCTCGGCTTGGCATACGGATAACACGTCTCCAATGGCGGGATTCCTTAAATTGTTGGTTTGCAGAAACTCATATTCCTGGTTGAATATATTAAAACGAATAACCCCGTAGCCACCACGACTCCCGAGGTATAAGGTCGAGTCGTTGTCGTATATCATGGATTGGATCTCTTTACAGATATTCTCTCCGTTTTTTAGCGGGAAGGTCTGTACCTTATAGATTGTAGGCGTGGCCTTCTCCATGCGCAAGGTCGCCTTCAGCAGTCCGTTGCCGGTTGTCGCCAACCATAATGTCGAGTCGTTTACCTCACAAATAGAATGGACATAGCGGATAGGAGGGGTGTCCTCTTCTCGCGGGATCGTCTTCATTCGTTTTTCTTGATAAGAATAATAAGAGAGCCCCGGGCCTTCCGTGCCGATCCAGATACAAGGATGGTACTCGCTTCTCAGGAAGCTATATACCCGGTTGCTCGATAATCCATCGGCGGTGGTGTAATGCGTGATGGCGCTTTGCGGGATCGTCTTTTTGTTGGGGTAAGTGTCGTACGCTTGTATCCGTACGATCCCGTCACCTTTCGTGCCGAACCAAAGGGATCGATCGTCGTCTGTATATAAAGAACGTATGGGGTTCTGTATATTAATCGGTAAATCCTTGAGTAAGATAGAGCCGAAAAGATCCGGCTTATCATAAAACATCCGTATGCCTTGCCCGTCGGTACCTACCCAAAGAATCTCCTGCCTTTTATCGTTCATGAGGCAAAAGATACCGATGCCCGTGTCTATCGTGTTTTCCGGTTGGCTTAGGTCTATAATCTTTCCGTCGCGGAAAACGATATACACATTCGATTGGAAGGTGCATATCTTGATGATGTTTCCATATTTATCGGTCATCCCGGATAGATCGAGCAGGAATTCTTTCCCCGTTCCGTCTACCTGTTGGCGGAATAACTTATTGTCGGTATCGACAATGAACAGGTGATTATTCTCCTGAAAGGCGGATAAGATCGGCTTGTTATGGAATTGGCGTTCTTCCGATAACAAGTTGAATGTCGTAGCCGAGAAATCCGTGGTGATTCTCTTTAGGATTCCGGAAGAGAGCAGGATATAAAAATGATCGTCCGGGCCGACGAACAAGAGCCGTGTGGTTTGTGGACTGATCCCTTCTCTTGGGAGGTCCCTGAACCCATCGCTTAACTCCGAATAGCAGGAAATCCGGTTTTCCTTGCAGATGGCAAGCGTGGTACCGGATGTGTTGGTAGCTAGCAGATCGCATTCCATATAGCCCGGATAAGACTCCGTGACCTTCCGTTCTCTCAACGAGAACTTATTGATGCCGAGAGACGTGGATATCCAAAGGAATCCGGGTTCGGCGTCGGATATTTTGTGAATGATGTTGCTGCAAAGAGAGTTCTTGTTGTTCAGTTCGAAACGATACACATACGTATCCTTTCCATTGTATAAGTTAAGCCCGTCGTAAGTCCCAATCCACAAGTAGCCCTCCGGATCTTGGTGCATGCAGATAATGGCGTTATTCGACAAGTTGATCATATTAGTCTGATGCAAAGATTTAGAAGCGAGTGCGATAGGAGATGCGATTAAAGATAGTATTCCTATAAATAAAACAGTAAACAGGCTATTTCTCATGTGTTTGATCCGGATTAACGTTAACGTTCCGAATGCAAAGATATAATTTATTCGGCGAAATACCCCTGATTCTGTTAAACAAACAGGGCAGCCGTACCAAATTTAATCCTTAAAAAATACAATAAGTCCCATATATTGAAGTTTAGACTTACTTGTCTGATAATTAGGAGTTAACAAAATAGCTCCGATAAGGGTGCCGATTTCTATGGATAGTATTTCGTATTTCTATTAATAGTAATCGCCGTTTCTATAGATACTAAAGCGAACTACTATGTGGCCAGTTTTCAAGAAATATACAGTATTACGAGATTGCGAGATGTCGCTACAAGCCATAAAACAACAAGGCCTGATCTCTCGATCAAGCCTTGCGATTATACAACTAGCTAACCTGAAAAACAATCCAATTCGATTAGCTTTTAAACGATAGTAATAATTTTTTGCCTAGACTAACCTTGACTATTTAATATAGTGTTTGTTTTTTTTATTTGTTACAAATATCTATTTTTGCGGGGAGGTAAAAAATGATATAAATCAGAAAATGATAAAGAACATGAAGACTCCACAAGAAATAGCCGAAATGATATCTAGACGGTTTTATCCATTACCTGATGAGGACTTGGATTCTCTGGCATCAATTATAGAATCAAGTAAAGCCGCAAAAGGAGAGTTGATATTGGGTAACGGGCAGATAGCTAAATATTTGTATTACGTGGAATCGGGTTTGTTGCGCCAATTCTATTATAAGCATAGACGTGATATTACCGAGCATTTCTCTTGTGAGGACAATATCGCTATTTGTATAACAAGCACATTCCGAGGAGAGCCGACGCGGCTGTTGATAGAGGCCTTGGAACCGACGGTTTATCATCGGATCTCTTTTTCTGAGCTAAACGATTTGTTGAAGACCTCTTTGGCTATTAATAGATTGTATCAGAAAATATTGGAATGGGCCTTGATCGTTTCACAGGAAAAAGCGGATTCTTGGCGCTTTGAATCGGTAAGAGAACGTTATCAGCGCTTTCAGCAAGAGTATCCGGAAGCGGCAAGGCGTGCTTCCGTGAATCATATAGCCTCGTATTTATTGATGACCCCGGAATCGTTGAGCCGGGTACGGGCGGGTGTTTTGTGAACAATGAGTGTTATCGGCGAGGGAAAGCATGTTCGTTATATTGTAGACAGGCGGAAATTTATGTCGAAACTATAGGGTCTCTACCTACATTCAGGTATTACGGAGGTGGAAAATAGCAATTTGTGGTGATTTCACGGTCCAAGTAATCCCTCTATATTTGCGTCAGTTTTAAAAAACGTAGAAGCAATGAAAATAGAAAAGATTACAGGACGTGAGATCCTAGATTCAAGAGGTAACCCGACAGTAGAGGTTGATATTTTATTAGAGTCCGGCGTTATGGGTCGTGCGTCTGTGCCTTCCGGCGCGTCCACCGGCGAGAATGAGGCTTTGGAGTTGCGCGATGGCGACAAGAAGCGTTATGGTGGCAAAGGCGTATTGAAAGCGGTTGAGAATATCAATACGATTATCGCTCCCGCCTTGAGAGGGATGTCTGCCTTGGATCAGATAGGCATCGATCATGCGATGTTGGCTTTAGACGGTACGAAAACTAAATCAAAACTAGGCGCGAACGCTATCCTTGGCGTTTCTTTAGCTGTAGCGAAAGCTGCCGCGAATTATTTGGATATTCCTTTATATAGATATATTGGTGGAACGAATACCTATGTGATGCCTGTTCCGATGATGAATATTATCAACGGTGGTTCGCATAGCGACGCTCCGATCGCTTTCCAGGAATTTATGATCCGTCCGGTAGGCGCGGGCTCTTTCAAGGAAGGCTTACGTATGGGCGCAGAGGTATTCCACGCGTTGAAAAAGGTATTGCACGATCGTGGATTAAGTACCGCTGTTGGTGATGAGGGTGGTTTCGCCCCGAATTTGGAAGGTACGGAAGATGCCCTGAACTCAATTATCGCCGCTATCAAGGCGGCTGGTTACGAGCCGGGCAAGGATGTGATGATCGGTATGGATTGCGCTTCTTCCGAGTTTTATCAGGATGGGATCTATGATTACACGAAGTTTGAAGGAGAAAAAGGCGTGAAACGTACTTCCGACGAACAAGTGGATTATATGGAAAAGCTGATCAACGAATATCCGATCGACTCCATCGAGGATGGTATGAGTGAGAATGATTGGGTAGGTTGGAAGAAACTTACGGATCGTATCGGCAACCATTGCCAGTTAGTCGGCGATGATTTATTCGTGACAAATGTAGAATTTCTTTCAAGGGGCATTAAAGAAGGTTGTGGTAACTCGATCTTGATCAAGGTAAATCAGATCGGTTCCTTGACGGAGACACTGAACGCTATCGAGATGGCTCACCGTCATGGATACACGACCGTTACTTCACACCGTTCAGGTGAGACGGAAGACGCTACGATCGCCGATATCGCTGTCGCTACCAATAGCGGGCAGATCAAGACGGGATCGTTGAGCCGTTCGGATCGTATGGCTAAATATAACCAATTGCTTCGTATCGAGGAGGAACTGGGAGACCGTGCCGTATACGGATACAAAAGAATCAATTAAGTTTAAAGTAAATTATAATCGCTAATTATGTGGTAAGCCAAAACCTAAGATATTGAAGGGCTTCTCTGTGAGGAGAGGTCCTTTTTAATTAATAGACAAATCGTTGTCTATAACCCCATAAAATATATCGATTGGAAGAATTGTTTTAACGAGGAAATATATTATATTTTTGTATCGGAAATAAAAACAAATAGTATTCATTTAAAAATAGAAACAAGTATGGAACCGATTATTAATTCTCAACTTCCGGAGTTTAAAGTACAAGCTTTTCAAAATGGTAATTTCAAGACCGTAACCAACGAGGATGTCTTGGGTAAGTGGGCTGTCTTCTTCTTCTATCCGGCTGATTTTACATTCGTTTGTCCGACAGAGTTGGTCGATATGGCTGAGAAGTATGAGCAGTTCAAAGCAATGGGTGTAGAAGTCTATTCTGTAAGTACAGACTCTCATTTCGTGCATAAAGCTTGGCATGACGCTTCGGCGACAATCCGTAAGATCCAATATCCGATGTTGGCAGATCCCACTGGGGCACTGAGTCGTGCGTTTGGCGTGATGATCGAGGAAGAGGGTATGGCATACCGTGGTACTTTCTTGGTAAATCCGGAAGGAAAGATCAAAGTGGCCGAGATCCATGACAACAATATCGGCCGTGACGCTTCCGAGCTACTTCGTAAAGTAGAAGCCGCCCAATTTGTCGCTTCACATGATGGTGAGGTTTGTCCCGCTAAATGGAAGAAAGGGGGGGCTACCTTGAAGCCTAGCATTGACTTGGTTGGTAAAATCTAAATAATTGAGCGTATAGATTATGCTATAATCAGCTTTAAAAGAATATTAAAAGGTGTATTCGTAGGGTTATATGCGAATTATACCTTTAAAAAACAGAAAGACAGTGTTCCCTAGCGTATGATCGCCCTACGGAAACACTGTCTTTTTTATAAGATAAATCGGTCTGTTTTATTTAACGAACGAAGCGGCTTGCAAATAGGCGGCGCTCTTCTCTACGCCCTCGAACTGGGTACGGCCTTTCTTGTCGCCTTCCAGTTCCACGTAGTAGCCAAGGATACCGATCTCGTACGCTTTCTTGAATATATTCGGGAAATTCATCATACCGGAATCTCCGATGATCCAACGATCCTTGATATGTAATAACTTGAAACGATTCGGATAATTTTCCATCCATTCCACGGGATCTTGTTGCCCCATAACGGCCCAATATACATCCAACTCGAACATAACCTTATCCGGGTCGGTGTTTTTCAGGAATAACTCCTCGATATAAGTACCCTTAGGAGGTGCCCACGGATTCGGGTTCTCTTCCGGTTTCTCGCCAGCTTTCAATACCCGTTTGAACTCATTGCTATGATTATGGTAGCCCCATAGGATTCCGGCTTTCTTCGTGATCTCTCCGGCACGGTTGAAAATCTCCGATACAACTTTCGCGTCATCCTCGTTTTCGATGCGGGGTAAACTGGGTTGTACCATACAACTAACACCTAGCTCGGCATGGATATCGGTTGCCTTTTTCCAGAACTCGTCGAATTTAGGCATATTCTCTTTCGTGTACTCGCGAAGGGAAGGAGTAAGGTGTGAGCTACTGATTCTCAAACCGGCATCATCCACCATTTTCTTATAATCTTTCGATGCGATGAACGTCGTGTTCTTGGGATTATAATCACCGAATTTGCCGGTGTCTTCTCTATATCCGAAAATCTCCAGATCAGTATATCCCGCTTTTGCCAATCGCTTCAACCCGTTAGGCATATCTTGCAGTAACTCTTGTCCGAGCGAGTAGGTTTGCAAGCCCATCTTTTTCCCAGCGGTGGCCGAGAATACCGCATCCGTGGCGGGTATGGCTTTGGTGGGATTGGAAGCCATTACTTTTTGGCTGGCTATACCTCCTAAAGTAAGTAATGAAATGTTTCTCAAAAATGTTCTTCTGTCTGTCATGGTAATAAAGAATTAAAATTAAACTTCTGTTTCTCGCAAATGTAGTTAACCTTTTTGAAGTTTATTAATAAAAACAGTCTCAAAAACCTACGATTAGGTTTAAATAGATTTAAAATTTGACATATCTCAATTTTGACGAATCTTCTCCATACGCTTCGAATACCTGAATAAGGGGATTGCTTGGTATGCCTCCGTATATTTTTAGTGTCATTTTACCCATTATTGGGTATTGTGGGACAGGGGCCTCCGATCGTAACTTCGCGGCACTTTAAATAACATAATAGATTAAATGATGATGAAGAAAATCAGAGGGCTTTTCCTCTCCTTTTTGATGTTACTTATTTCCTTCTCGGCTTTTTCTCAGCATAAAACAATGATATCGGGCAAAGTATTGTCTACGGATAAGACAATCGTGGATTTCGCCTCCGTTTATCTAAAAGGTACGAACAGCGGAGGAACGACGAACGAGGAGGGTATCTATCATCTTCAAGCTCCTGCGGGAGAATATACCTTGGTGGTATCGGCTATCGGCTATAAGACGGTAGAGAAAACCGTGCGACTTGTACGTGGGGAACGGACAAAGATGAATGTGGTAATCAGTCCTCAGGCTACGGAGTTGGATGAGGTGGTTGTCGTTTCTAATGGTGTGACCCGCCTCAAGCGTTCCGCGTTCAATGCCGTGGCCCTCGATACGAAAGCCTTGCAGAATTCAACCCAGAACTTGAGTGAGGCCTTGGCCCAAGCACCGGGTATGAAGATACGGGAGTCCGGCGGTGTCGGCTCGGATATGCAGCTGATGATGGATGGCTTTACGGGCAAGCATATCAAGATCTTTATCGATGGGGTTCCGCAAGAAGGGGTGGGCAGTTCTTTCGGACTGAATAATATCCCGGTGAATTATGCCGAACGTATAGAGGTCTATAAAGGCGTGGTGCCGGTGGGCTTCGGAACGGACGCTATCGGAGGTATTATCAATATCATTACCAAGAAGAACCGAAACAAATGGTTCTTGGATGCTTCTTATTCGTACGGGTCTTTCAATACGCATAAATCCTATGTGAACTTCGGACAGACTTTCCGGAGCGGACTTACGTATGAGATCAATGTTTTCCAGAACTATTCGGATAATAATTACGATGTGGATACGCCGGTGAAGGACTTTACGACCGGAGCGATCAATAAGAAAAAGATAGAGCGTGTGAAACGTTTTCATGATACATATCATAACGAGGCCGTTATCGGGAAAATCGGTTTCGTGGATAAGAAATGGGCGGATCGTTTAATGTTCGGGTTTACTTATTCACATATGTATAAAGATATACAGACGGGCGTACGCCAGGAAGTGGTGTTTGGCGGTAAATATCGTAAGGGGTATTCTATCATGCCGTCGTTGGACTATCGCAAGCGTGATTTCTTTGTCAGGGGCTTGGACGTGATAGTAACGGCAAACTATAATAAGAATATGACAAACAATGTAGATACGTCTTCCTATGAATATAACTGGCGGGGTGAGATGCGTTCGCTCCGGATGCCCGGTGAGCAGTCTTACCAGAACACCCGGTCGGATAATAATAACTGGAACGGTACCTTAACGGCCAACTACCGTATCGGCAAGGCGCATACGTTCACGTTCAATCACGTGATCAATGCGTTCCGGCGTTCGAACCAATCTCTTTTGAACGAGGACTCGGAAGCGAACGCTATCCCGAAGGAAACCCGTAAAAATATCAGCGGTCTTTCGTATCGTTTGATGCCTACGGAACATTGGAACCTGTCTGTGTTCGGTAAATATTACAATCAGTTTATCGCGGGACCGGTAGCTACCTCTACGGCTCAAGATAACTATATACGTACTACCAATTCGGTAAGCGCGATGGGATATGGAGCCGCGGGAACTTACTTTATCTTGAATAGCTTGCAAGCGAAATTGTCTTATGAGAAAGCCTACCGCCTGCCGACCAATGAGGAGATGTTTGGTGACGAGGACCTTGAGACCGGCGATATTTCCTTGAAACCGGAGAACAGCGATAACGTGAATCTGAATTTGAGCTACAACGAGACCTTCGGTAAGCATTCCGTATATGTGGAAGCTGGATTGATCTACCGGAATACGAAAGATTATATCCAACGGAATATATCGGATTTGAGTGGCGGTAAATATGGCGCTACCTATGTGAATCATGGTCGTGTGGAGACCAAGGGTTACAATGTGTCGGTTCGCTACGGCTTCGCTAGCTGGGTAAGCGTAGGAGGAAACTTTACGCAGATGAATGTAAGGGATAACGTGAAGACGGTTACTAGCGGGACGAGCCAAGAGAGTTTGACGTATGGCGCACGTATGCCGAATCTTCCTTATCAGTTTGCCAACTCGGATGTGACATTCTATTGGCCTAATCTGTGGAAGAAAGGCAATACGCTAAGTGTCACTTACGATAATTTATATATGCATAGTTTCCCGCTCTACTCGGAGGCGGTAGGTAGTGAATCGGACTTTGTCGTTCCGACTCAGTTCTCTCATAATCTGACGATCTCATACGGTATCCGGAAGGGACGCTACAATGTATCCTTCGAATGCCGGAATCTCACGAATGAGAAACTATATGATAATTTCAGCTTGCAGAAAGCAGGCAGAGCCTTCTATGGAAAGGTCCGTGTTTATTTTGGTAATTAAAAACATAATAAATTGAACAGCATGAAGATGAGTTATTTAATGAAAGGCCTTGCCGCGGTTGTGTTGGCAGGATGTGTATTAACTTCTTGTAGCAATGATGATCCTGCCAATCCGGATAACGGGGGTGGTAATGGAAATGGTGAAGAATCCGGAAAAAAGGCTGTATCCAATTATGTGGTAGCAGCGTCGGTAGGGGATGCCAACTATTTGTTGACCGCCGATACTTTAGGGGAAGGTACGGTCTCCGCTAAAAACAATGGTCTCACTACGGAAAGCGTGACTCAATGGATTTTCTATCAAGAGAAATATTTATATCGTTTAGTCTACAACCAAGGGAACGCGGGTGTGACTTCTTCCTATATCTTAAACGCGGAAGGCAAAGTGGAAGAGCGCGATAATACCTACGAGATTAAGCGATTTACCTCTTTCGGTATGTATGGTGATTATATCATTACGTCCTCTACCGGTGATCTGGGGACGGAATACGCGGACGAGAATGGTTATTTGCCGAAAGGTTTCTTGTTGTCTTTCCTGGATGTAGCGAAAGAGACTTTCACGACCAATAGCAACGCGATTATGTCGGAGAATTACCTGGGCAATGGTGAGTTTGTCACTTTAGCGGGTATCTTACAAGCGAATAGTAAGATTTATTCAGCGACTATCCCTATGGGACTGAGCCAATACGGTGTAAAGGCCGAAGGTGGCAAATATGTTAAATACCCGGAACTCGTGAAGACCGAATCCGGTGGTAGCTCTAGCAGCGCTTATGAAAAGGGCGAGCTGCAATGGACGCAGTATCCTAATGAAGCATGGATCGCCATCTATGATAATGAGAAATTCGAAAACCCGAAGTTGATCAAGACTGATAAGATCAGTTATGCTTGCGGACGTTTCAAATCTCAATATTATCAAACAATCTGGGCGGCGGATAACGGTGATGTGTATGTGTTCTCCCCCAGTTACGCGAAGACAATGACCGCGGATGTCCAAAAGACTACCCTGCCAGCCGGTGTCGTTCGTATTAACGCTTCTACAAACGATTTTGATCCGGATTATTACTGTAATTTGGAGGAACAGACAGGCGGAAACGCTTTTTTGAGCTGTTGGCATATCACGGAGGATTATTTCTTGTTGCTGATGTATGACAGACCTTTAACCGAAAAAGGCTTTGTGGCGAATCAATTGGCTATTTTTAAAGGAAAGGATAAAGTACTTACTTACGTGAAAGGTATGCCCTCTTCAGATGTGATTTCCGGATTTGGTAAGGCTCCGTTCTCGGAGGATGGCATCGCTTATATGGCGGTTACGACTACCGATGGAAGCCAACCGGCCGTGTACCGTATCGATCCGAAGACAGCTACCGCGGCGAAAGGTCTTACCATTGAGGCCGAGCAAATCAGTGGCGTAGGTAAATTGACTGCCGCGCAAGAGTAATAAGCAAGTATGAGCTGGACTCACATTCTTTTAATATTCCTCCTGCTCCCGTTAACCCTGCGGAGCCAGGAGGATATTTGTATAGGAAAGGAACAGGCTTTGTACTCTACCGTACTGCAAGAAGAACGGAGTTATTGGATACACTTGCCGGAGCGTTATGATACGGATGCGGAGCAAGGCTATCCGGTCGTTTATCTGCTTGATGGAGATTCTTTCTTCCATTCGCTAGTAGGCATAAGGAAAACGTTGGCATCCGGTAGAGGGAAATATCTACCTCCCTGTATTATTGTCGGGGTATTAAACACGGATCGGACACGTGATTTTACGCCTACCGCTTCCGCCGCCGGGCGGGATGGTAAAATCGCTATAGATACGATTCCGGAAGGAGGAGGAAGTGAGGCTTTCAGTAAGTTTCTTACGGAAGAGCTTCGGACTGTTATCGACAGTACCTATCGTACGAACGGCTGGAATATGCTTATCGGTCATTCATATGCGGGGCTTTTTACCTTGAATACGTTCCTGCGTCATACGGAATTATTTGATACTTATCTAGCGGTCGATCCTAGTTTATGGTGGGATCAGGGGCGATTGGTCCGGGAGGCGGAGTCTTTGGTGGCAGGCCGGGATTTTAAGGGGAAAAGCCTCTATATCGGTGTCGCGTCTAAAAAGAGGACAGACCGGGTGGATATTCATCTTGACAAAGTAAGTTATCTTCTTTCGGAGGTTTTGCCACAAGCGGAGAACCTGCGTTTCTTTAGTAAATCATTTCCCGACGAGAACCACGGAACCATAGCGATTCCGGGTATATATGACGGGATTAAACAATTATTCGGAAAATGAAAAGATTCTTTGAGAAAGTACATTTATGGCTATCGATACCCTTTGGCATTATTATAGCGATTGTCTGCCTGACCGGGTCGATTCTTGTCTTCGAGACAGAGATATTAGAAGTATGTTACCCTTCCCGTTATTTTGTAAAGGAAGTAAAAGGGGAACCGCTCTCGCCTGCCGCCTTGATAGAATCGGCGCGCCAGCAATTACCCGAGTCGGTTCAGATAAAGGGTATCCGGGTATCGTCTGACCCGAAACGAACCTATCAACTGGTGTTACCCGGGAAAAAGGCGGCTGGCTTTATCGATCCTTATACCGGGGAGGTAACCGGGATGGATGACGGGCAAGGCTTTTTCATGAAAACGATGCGTCTTCATCGTTGGCTGCTGGATGAATATAAGCGGGATGGGAGTTTCTCTTGGGGGAAATCAATCGTTGGCTATGCGACATTGGTCCTCGCGATTATCCTTATCAGTGGAATGGTTCTCTGGTATCCCCGTAATAAAAAGGTGTTGAAAAACCGGTTGAGAGTAAAGACCCGGGCGGGCTGGTTTCGTTTCTTCTATGATTTACATGTCTCCGGGGGATTCTATGCGTCATTACTTTTGCTTGTCTTCGCGTTGACAGGGTTGACATGGTCGTTCGACTGGTATCAAAATGCCTTTTATAATGTATTCGGTGTTAGCGCAAACCAACCCCAAGCGCATCATGCGCCTTCTCCTTCCAGCCCGGAAGGAGGTTCCGGCGGTAAAGGTGCGAGAGATAAAAACGGCAGATCACCGGAGAGAAAAGGAGAGGAACAGATAAAGATCGATTATCTACGATGGGCAGAGGTGTTATCCTCTTTAAAAGACCTTTATCCGGACTTTAATTCAATTACGATTCAAGACGGTTCCGCTACGGTTTCTACGGCTCGTTATGGAAATACGAGAGGAAGCGACCGCTATTCCTTTGATCCGGCTACGGGTGAGATTACGGAAGTCCAATTATATAAGGATCTCCCCAAATCAGGGAAAATAAGAGGATGGATCTACTCCGTGCACGTCGGTTTATGGGGAGGGATGACTACCCGTATATTGACTTGCTTGGTTTCCTTGTTGGGGGCAATCTTCGCTATGACCGGTTATTATTTCTGGATAAGGAAAAAGATTCGGAAGTAGGGATAAAAAGAAAGAGGTATGTGGGTTAAGCATACCTCTTCATAAATCTAAACAAATTAGTCGAATACGCAAATGCTAAGATAGTAAGGAGGTCAGCCATTCATTGATCCGGCCTTCCGTTTGGTCGTCCTCGTTCATCTCATCCAGAGGAAGCCCAACGAACATACCGTTTATACAAGCGGTGGAACTGTCAAATGAGTACCCCGAAGCATCTACAGCGCCAATGAATTTACAATCCGTATGTTGGAGGTCTGAATAGATCGTACCGATGGCATCACAGAAGGTGTCGCTAAAAGAGGCGGAATCTCCGCAACCGAATAGCGCGACGGTTTTCCCGCTTAAATCCAGCTTTTTCAGTTTCCCCAGATAGCTATCCCAATCATCTTGCAAATCCCCGGCCCCCCAAGTGGAGCAGCCCAGTAACAAGATCTCATAAGGCGCTACATCAGCGGGAGAAGCGTTGGATACGTCATGAATATCTTTATCTTCCACACCCAGTTTCTCCGCGATACATTTCGCGATCCCTTCCGTTGTCCCTGTAGAGGAGCCGTAGAATATTCCTATAGTCTTCATTTCTATTTGTTTTTATAGTTTGATAACGGAAGCAAATATCCGACATCTTATCCGTCTTGGCAATACCTACAAATATGTATTTTGAGGGCAGGAATACCCACGAATGACCAGCGGCTATCGGAAAAAGGAAGGATTTGATAATTTTGTGTATAAATTGAATTGTTTTTCATAAATTTGCCCTTGTATTGGTTCGCCTACCTTATTCAGGGTACGGCGATTAAAAGGGAATTAGGTGTAAAACCTAAACAGTCCCGCTGCTGTAAGCTCCAAAAAAGCTTTAGACAACACTCAATGCCACTGTTTCCGGAAGGAACGGGAAGGTAGTTCTAAAGTGGGGTAAGTCAGAAGACCTGCCAATGCCGGATAACCGCCGTGATTTTACGCTACCGGGGTTTAGCGTATGATTCAAAAATGGGATACAAAGAGATATTGCTTTAAGGGAGTGATTGATAGGATGAACTATGACATGGTTTCGGCAGAGCTATGGAATATTTTGTCGTTGTCAATTTATTCTTTCTTGCTTCTTTTTGTCCTGCCCGGTTAATCGCATTTTGGAGTTTTTCATTTTAATATCAAAGTTTATGAGAAAAATTTTATCTCTTTTCTTCGTAATGGCTTTGTGTGCAATTGGTGTTTCGGCTCAGGGACTGGTTCAAGGTCAACCACATCCCTCGGCTCGTTATATACCAACGAAACCGGAGTCTCAATTAAGGGCTGATGCCAGCTTCTCGTTTGATGATATCCAATTCTGGGTAGGAAGTGGCAGTAAGAAAGCCGCGTTAGTTATTGAATGGCACGATCGTAATAGTCCGGATGCCATAGTATGGGGATATCGTTGGGATGGTGAGGCCAACGGTCATGATATGATCGTGGCGATCGCCCAGGCGGATCCGCGATTGGTATTGCTCACGCAGTACACCGGTTGGATGGGATATACGATCGACGGGATCGGGTATGGCGAGAGCCGGCTGAATATCTCTTATGATTTAGAGGGGGCGAAGTCTGAGTCGCATAATGCGTTTAAGTTTGAGCCTCCTATCACGAATACGCTGTTGGGACAGACCTCTTTTCCGGAGCGTCCGGCGGAGGATGTGGCGGATGCCATTCGGCAAGGGGTACAAACGGGTGTTATTTATCACCCGATAAATGCGGAGAGATATGGATATCCTTCCTATGATTACGACTATTGGAGTTGTAGCAACGGTATTCATTGGCAAGCGGGTTGGTATTATGGCTATTGGAGTTATTTTGTGAGGAGTAGCCAAACCTCTGATTTTAGCTATTCGGGCTTAGGTGCGACAAGCCGTATATTGACGGATGGTTGTTGGGACGCGTGGAGTTGGAATGGCGATATGGGCACGTCGGAGGGCACTCAGCCCGGAGATGTCTTTGTCGCGGCGACAGTACCTTCAGAAGGTGGTGGGGGAGATACTCCTGATATCCCGGTGATCCACGTAACGTCCATTTCTTTAGATAGGTCGTCTTTACGTCTGCAAGCGGGAGCGAACGCGACCTTGACCGTAAATATCTCTCCGGTGAACGCGGATAATAAATCGGTCACTTGGACTAGCTCGGATACCGGAATCGCTACCGTGAAAGATGGGGTAGTAACAGGCATTAAACCCGGTACGGCAAAAATTACGGCTCAGACAGTAGATGGCGGATATACAGCCCATTGTGAGATGACAATTACCGAAACCGTTGTTCCAACCGTTGATTTTGGAGATACGAACGCTGTGCTATCGTTCCCAAAAGTAGAGGAGGCTACCTCCTATGAGGTTCGGGTTTATAAACACGAAAATAACAGTTATAAGAAAATCGCTACTTATGTTGTTGATGCGGAAGGTAATGTCATAGCCGAATTGGGAACTAAAACAGCTCAGGCTACTTCAGACCTGATTAATATTCCATTGAAAAATATAGAATCGGATGGAGTTTATACCATAGAAATACAAGTAATGGATGGACTGGACGTAATCGATACCTTCCGGGTAGAAAAAATCTCTAATCCGGTTAGTAATGAAAAGCTGTCTCCTAGTATTTGTCAAGTTCTTTATCAGAATGGAGCGTTGCGATTCGAGCATTTGACCGGATATCATTTCTATTTGGCAACCGTAAAGGGTCAGATACTGGGAAACTTCCCGATTCAAGTTCCGTCGGAACTTCATACGGTATCCCTTCCTACGGGTATTTACCTATTGATCGGAGAGAAAGACGGAGATAAAAAGACATTCAAAATTCATATTACACACTAATTAAATTCATTAACATGAGACGAACACTTTACTTAAGTATGGCCTGTTTGCTATCGGCCCTGTCGGTAGCCGGCCAAACCGGTTCGCGGGATCTGAATCCTATCGAGAAGCAGAAACTGCAATTACCGGAATTACCCGTTTCACAGGTACGATCCTCGATGCTTCGTTCCGGTGGAAACGCGGATTACACAAAAGGAACCTTTATCGTAAACGAGGATTGGTATGGACACCAGAATAGCTCGGTAAACTTCTTCTCGGATGATGGGACTTGGACGTATAATGCGTTCCAAAAAGAGAATCCGGGACATGAACTGGGATGTACGAGCCAGTTTGGTGCGATTTATGGGGATTTATTATATATCGTGTCTAAGCAATCAAAAGATGGTGCGGCATCTGTAGAGGGAAGTCGCTTAGCAGTGATCGATGCGAAAACAATGAAAGTGAAGAAGGAATTCCAGAAGATTGGTGAGCCGGGTGCGGACGGACGTTCTTTTTTAGGCGTGGATCTGACGAAGGGCTACATTGGAACGAGTAACGGTATTTATGTTTTTTATACAGGATATGATGCAAATAGCGGAACGTACGATGAAAGTAAAATGTCAATAGAAACTACCGCTATTGACGGTACGACAGGTATTTCTGCCGGTGATTTATATCATTCTCAGATAGGATCGATGGTTCGTGTTGGAAAATATGTATTTGCGGTACATCAAACGAAAGGATTATTGGTGATTGATCCAGAAAAAGACGAGGTGGTAAATACATTGTTGAAACCGGAAGAGAACAGTAATCACGGTTTAGGTTCTATCGTCCTTTCAAAGGATGGAAGTTTGTGGGCAAGTGTAACCTTCGAGCTGACGGGTTCCGGGGCGACAATGCCTTATCTGTGGAAAGTGAACCCGTACACATTGACTACCCAAAAAATAGATATACCTACATCGGATGGTATGGAGGAGATTCCTAACTCTTGGTATGCATGGACCGCCGATGGTTTCTGTGCTAGTACGAAAGAGAATAAGATCTATTGGAAAGGACAAGGTTCCGGTAGTTGGTTCACGGGATATAAGGTCTTCTGTTATGACATAGATAAGGATTCTTTTTATCAAGTGTTTGATTTCACAAAGCTAGATAAAGGAGATTGGCGTCTTTATGGTACGGGATTTCGTATTGATCCGGTAGATGATAATATGTATTGTTTCCTTTATCATGAATTTTTAAATCCGGAACATGAATTAGCGATAATTAAGACAGACGGAAGAGGAGATACGAATGGAACAATGGTAGGTCGCTATCCTTATGAGAAAGTAAACTATTGGTTCCCGGCTTTACCGGTGTTCCCGGATAACATAGCTCCGACAATCACAGACGGTTTACCTAGCGAAATTACGTTCTCCGCTGAAAACACAAAGTATAGTAAATCTATGGATGAGATTATAGAAGACGGTGATAATATGGTCTCTGCGGTTGTTACTACTATTGAAAACCCGAATCCGGAGTTGATCAATGTGGAGGTAATAAATAATACATTGACGATCGCTCCAATCGTGCAAAGTAAAGAAACGAAAGAAGTTCCTCTTGTATTGAGCTTTAACTCAAATGGTAAGATCGTGAACAAGACTTTGGTTGTGAAATTATCTGCGTCATCAGCAGTTCCATTTGCGTTTAAAGAAAAAGAGCTGACAATGGATGGAAAAGGCAAATCCGTGACATTGATGATTAATGGATTGGAGGGAGAAGCGATAGAATGGACAAGCCTTAACCCAAATATTGCGGAAGTGTCCGAACAAGGTGTGGTTACCAGTAAGGCTTATGGTACCGTTAAGATTCAGGCTACAAGCAAGGATAGAAAGGACAAATCGGATGTTTGCGTTATAACGATTAAACGTCGATCTATGGGATTGAGTAAATCTTCATTCGTGTTGTATATAGGTGAGAGCGAAAGCTTGACTCCTGACGGTGATACGGAAACAGGACTTGATGCGACCACTGAAGAGATCGAATGGAAATCTTTAAATGAGGAAATTGTTATTCTGAATGGAATGGCTGGGCCACATCCAAGGATACAGGCAATCTCGGAAGGTGAAACCGAAGTATGGGGAACGATAACCTCGAAGGAAACCGGAGAAGAATTATCAATCACGAAATGTAAGGTTAAGGTATTGAAAGCAATTCCTGTAGCAGAGATAGTACTGAGGAACTCAGCAGGAGACTTAATTTCAGAGGGACCTATCTCCATTGAAATGAGCCAGCAAATAGAATTAAAAGCAATTGTAACACCGGAAGACGCTACAAATAAAACTGTTAAGTGGAGTAGTTCGGATGCTTCTTTCTCTGTAAAGGATGGCGTTGTGACTGCGTGTGGAGTTGGAGAGGCTACTATAACTGCTACATCTGGAGAGGTAGAGGTATCCTGTAAGGTGGTTTGCCCTGAGTTTGAGGTGGAACGTGTTGAATTTACAAATAAGATTTTTGGTATTAAAGCTTCTTCTACACCTCTAAAAACAGTATTGCCTATATCTTATTATCCGGGAAAAACAAATACGATGAAGGCATCCAATGCGTCTATTGAATGGATTGAAGAGCCAGGAACGAAATGGGGCTTGTCATTCACAGATTCCGAGATAACGATACAACGAAAAGGCACTTCAGCAAAGCGTATAGGAAAAGCTAAAATAACAGCTACAGTTGAGGACTCAAAAATAGGAAAATCATATCCGATAGAATGTTTGGTCGTTGTTTCCAATTGGGCGAATTCTTTGACTTTAAATGAATATACTCATTCAATGCAAGTTGGTGACGATCCAATTCAAATTGGGGCTGTTGTAGATTATGGCTCTCTTTCTGAAGAGGAGCGGGAAAACAAGAAACTCCTTTATTCTTCTGCGGATGAAACTGTCGCAAAGATCGACGAGAATGGTTTGATTACAGCGGTAGGAGAAGGTAAGACAACTGTGAAAGCTTATCTTTCGGATGGTAGTAATGATAATAACGTTCAATTTAAGGGAGAGTGTCAAGTCTTTGTTTGTTCTGTGCCGGTTGAAAAGGTTGTTGTTCAACAAAAGGAAATAAGGATAAAAAGAAATGAGACTATACAACTGAAGGCTCAGATTTATCCTGAAAATGCTACTTTTTCTTCGATTGAGTGGTCGGGTAATAATGTTACGTCAGATGGCTTTTTTTCTGGCTCTAAAACAGTTGGAGAAGTTATCGCATATGCGAAAAGTGAAGATGGCCTGTTCTCGGATACATGTGTGATTTATATACAAGGTGATATCCCTGCTCAAAGCCTAAAGATTGAGCCTCGGGAATTGTCGATTGATATGAGTCAGCAGAATATTAAAGATTTTATGGGTCTTTTTAAATATAGTTATTTTCCGGAAAATGCGAGTATTTGTGATGATGTGATATTGAAAATACCAAAGTTTACAATTGAAGATGAAGAGGTGCTTAAATTCGTTTTGGATGGTTCTTTTGGATATTATCGTCCCCGGAAAGTCGGAACAACTAAGGTCTTTTTTAAGGCGAAAGCAGATGGTGTTACAGATGAAATCTTACTTCATGTAACGGATCGTAGTACAGGAATGTGGGGGGTAACCTTGGAAGCTTCGCAGATGGTTGCTTCTGTAGGAGGAGAACAGCTATTGAAATATGAAGTGCAAACAGATCCGAGCAAACCGGATGTGGATAAGAGTGTTACTTGGTCTAGCAGTGATGAGAATGTGGCTTCTATTGATCCGGAGACAGGTAAAATTCAAGCCCTAAGCGATGGTGAGACAACAATTCGAGTGACTACGAATACAGGCGGCTTTGTCGCTTCTTGCACACTCTCGGTTGGCGAAGGTATCATTAAGGTAACAGGTGTATCCTTGGATCAAGAACGATTAGAGTTGAAAGTTGGAGAAGGTGCATTGTTAAAGGCGACTATTACTCCGGAAAACGCAAAAACAAAAGTCGTAAATTGGTTAAGCGATGACCGCTTTGTAGTCGATATTGACAAGGATGGCAATGTGAAAGCTATGAGTGAGGGAACTGCGACGATTACGGCTGAAACCCTTGATGGTGGCTATACGGCTACTTGTAAAGTGATTGTTTCCGCAGAATCGGAAAAACCGGGGGCAAATGTTACGGGTGTTAGCCTAAATGCGTCTTCTTTGTCTTTGAATAAAGGTGAGGAGGCTGTATTAGCAGCGGTGGTATCTCCAGCTAGTGCGATTAATAAATCGGTAACTTGGAGTTCCTCGGATGCTACGGTAGCCATGGTAGGTAGCAACGGTACGGTTAAGGCGGGTATCGCTGGTGTAGCTACAATTACGGTAACAACTGACGAAGGAGGTTATACCGCTACTTGCGAAGTGACGGTAATAGATCCAGATTTAGAAAAACCTGTGGTTGAAGTACAAGATTCCACGGCTATATTAACATTCCCGAAAGTCCCGGAGGCTACTTTCTACGAGGTGTCTGTTTATAAGTACGTAAATGAAATACCTGTATTATTTGGAGTGTACACGACTGATGCGGATGGTAATGTTCTTACCGGTTTGATGAGTGAGCTTCGTTCCGGAGAACAAGAAAAGATCAAGGTCTCTATTCCGGAATTAGATGGGAGTTCAGAATATATTGTGAAAGTTACAGTTATCAAGGAAGGGAATGGTAGTCAAGAGATATTAGGAACCTTCTATAGTGAGCCATTCTCCACATCCGGTCCGGTGGGTAATGAGGCAATCGGTGCTGGTGAAGTGGCGATTTACTATCAAGATGGACAATTGCATTTGAATAACTTGATGGGGTATCACTGCTACATTATAAGTTTGAATGGAGCTATATTGGATATTTTCGAGGTTATGGGAATAAACGAGTCTCGTTTGATTTCATATTCACGAGGAGCCTATATAATAACATTGGTGAAAGACGACGATCGGATTAGTAAGAAGATCGTTATTAATAAATAATTAATTAACAATTAAATCTTTTAAAAAATGAAGAAGATTTTATTCTTTCTCGCATTAATCTTAATGGCGGGAAGTATCAGCGCACAGCGTATGGTACAGGGTGTATTACGTTCCGATTTACCGGCAGAGAAACAGAAAACGGCTTTGCGATCGGCAAGAAGTAATCAAACTTTCTCTTTTGACAGTATAGACTTCTGGGTAGGCGATGGTGAAAACCGTGCGGCTATAGTTCTGACTTGGCATGACACGAATAAAATCGTACCCGATAATATGGTATGGGGATATCGGTGGTCTGCTGATGCAGATACCATTTCTGGATTAGTTTTGTTTCAAGAAGTAATGAAAGCGGATCCTCGTTTAATTGGTTTGATCCAATATACGGGCTCTATGGGATACACTATTAATGGTATTGGCTATGGAAATGGAGGCAGATCTACTGTTGCTGTTTCTTTTGATTATGAAGGATCAAAGGGGCATGGTAATTCATATCCAGATAATGCGGTGACTCTAGCTAGTGCGGCAATAACAAACGGAAATAATACAGGTATAATAGATCATCCATTTAATGCGAACACAATGGGAGGGAGACCTGTCTATGATTATGATTATTGGACGGCTCCGGTAGCATCTAGTACTCATTGGTTTGCTGGTTGGTATCAAGGTTATTGGAGTTATTTCGTTCGTGATTCTTATGATTCTGATTTTAGCTATTCTGGATATGGTGCATCAAGTCGTAGGGTTCAAAATGGAACTTGGGATGCTTGGAGTTGGAATAGTTTTATGGGAACAACAGAAGGAACAGATCCCGGAGATAATCTAGTCGCTGCGACTCCTATGGTATGGATGAATAAAAAATCTATAACATTGAATATTGGAAAATCTGAGACATTGCAAGCTTTTGCGGATGAGAATTATACATCTGTAGATGAGCCTACATGGATAAGTAAAAATGAGAATGTTGCTAAAGTGAATGCTCAAGGTGTTGTTTCTGCGATTGGTGTGGGAACTACTGAAATTAAATTAGTATCAGATGATGAACTATTTAATGCTTATTGTACGGTTACGGTTACAGCCTCAGCTCTTCAAGTAAGCGAGTACTCTTCTACTGTCTCTTACTCAGACAACACCTTGCGTGCAAAAGACTTGGCAGGCTATACCGGTTACATTACGAACACCGCAGGTTCTGTTGTGTCTAGCTATGCGATCACATCTTCTGATGACGTGAAGACATTGAGCTTGAACAAGGGTGTTTATGGCTTCACTGCCGTAAAAGGAGCCGAAAAAGTTTCTGTTAAGTTCGTGGTGAAATAAGCCATGATTGGATAAGCCTCTTGTAAATATACTAGAGTAGTTTAAAGAAAGATCAGTAAGAATGGTGCTCTTATGCCCGATTCTTACTGATTTTTTTTATTTCTTTACCTGGGGAAGAGTGTACACGCAGGTCTGGAAAGGCTTGCCGTCATCCTTTTCGCATCCCGTCGTTCCCTTGAAACCTGCGGATTCTACCGTTCGGGAAATAGGAGCCTTTTTGGGGCTGTTGAAGTGAATAACTAGCGACTTGTCAAATGAACAACTAGCGGCTATACCTAGCCGCTAGTTAACGGCTTAAGTAGTGAATAACTGATCACTTGAACAGCCTTTTATAGAGAACATGTGGCGATGGTTAAGTGGTTGATTATTAATGGTATTACTGGTATTGTATTCTACCATTCAATAAACTTCCCCCTTTGCCTACGCTTCTCCAACTCTTCTTGTAGGTGGCGGTGGCGATCTTTGGCGATGTAGCGGCGGGCGAAGATGTTCGGGACAGCTACTCCCAAGGAGATACAAAGGATGATAAGGGCGGAGTTGATACCATTGAAGAACGCGTTTGTGACCTCACCGATTACTCCATGCAGATTGATGAACGCTAATAGAGAACGATACATCAAGACTCCCGGGATCATGGGGATAACCGATGGGATGGTCAGCACATGATTGGGCACGTGGCACCAATGGACGGCCTTGATAGCAAGCACGCTGACTACGAAGCTTCCCATAAACGAACCGATCACGGGACCATATCCCAACTCGAAGTTTACGAAGTTACGGGTACATACGGCGATGATACCTCCTACGGCGACTACCCATAATAGACGACGCTGAACGTTGAATATCATGGAAAAACCTATGGCCGCAATAGCGGCTGCTATCGCGTATATGTAGTATGGATCATGTGGAACCATACTTAATTCACTGAACTTATGATCGATCTCTACATCATTCATGACAAGTACCCGCATGGCGAACGCGATACCGAAAGTCATGGCGGCTACCATCATGACCGTATTGGAGGCTCGGGTAATGCCGACCAGCAAATGATTGTCTAGCATATCATCCACGAAGTTGATCAAGGGTACGCCCGGTACGATAAATAAAGCACAGGCTAATAATGGATGATAAGGTGTGTGGGATAGCCCGGAGAAAGAGGACGCATAGGCCAAGCAGGTGGATACGAAAGCGGCGGCGGCGATACTCATATATACGTTAAGTCCCGCCTCTACACAGCGGGCCCGTACCCTAAACCCTACGAAAGCGCAAATGGAAGCGAAGAGGAATGCCATCCAGTCGCATCCGAATAACTTACAGAATCCTCCGCAAGCGAATCCCGCTCCAATGGCTACGATATAAGGGGTGTAATTCCGGGGTTGGTGAGCGATCTTCTCCAGTTCTTCCTCATATTTATCCAAGGAATAATCTTGCTCGATCGCCCGCCATGAAAGCTTGCTTACCTGTGAGATCGTCGTCATGTTAATACCATGCTTCTCACATTTCTGGAATTTGGAGAATGAGTTTCGCTCATCGCTTACGTTCACCATGATCATGGTCCATCGGATATCGATATGCAACTTCTCCTCGGGGATACCCATAAAGGCGGCAACCCGTTTCATGTTTCGCTCAATACGGTTCGTGTCGGCGGCACTTTCCATCAACAATTTTCCCGTGCGGAGCAAAAGATCCAATTTACGCCGTAACAACAATACTTCCTTGTCTGTCATCATTTCTTTTTGTTCTTATATTTACGTTATATCCTAACCCACGAGGATATGAATCTTAAATGAATGGCAGGTCTTCTGACTAGCTCCCATTCTAATGCCTTCCCGACTATCTTGAGCCAGTGGCGAAAGTAGTATTAGAATGTTAAAGGAGTTTCACAGCAGCGGGACTGTTCCGGATTCTCACCGGATTCCCTTTTAATCCGTATGCCCGAATAGGCTTTACGAAACCAATTCGGGCACAAAGGTAAGGAAATTTTTATCTCTTGATCATCCTTACGGTCTCTGTCTTTTCTCCCGTGATTACACGGACGAAATAGAGTCCTTGGGATAAATGACTTACGTCTATGGATTCACCCGGTTGGATCGCTGCTTTTTGAACCCTGGTGCCGTTTGTCGTGTAAATCTCTACGGTGGCGGCTGTGCCGATACTGATTCGTATGGTATTTACCGCTGGATTAGGGTAGAGATGAAGCGTCGGGCGTGCGAGTTCTTCTACGCTTGTCGGGGGATTACCCGTGGTAACAAGAAGATCTTTCGTGATGATTTTACCGTTGGAATTGAAACGGATCGTTACCGTGGAACGATGATCCTCCGGAGTCGTAGCGGTCGAGCTGACAATTAATGAGTCGTTACGAATAATTGCGCTGATAGGAGATGAGGGCGTAACGGAGGAGATCGATTTCACGATGGCAGCGTCCATATTGTCCGCGTCACTAACCATATTACCTAAGGCGAGTTTATAGACGGGCTTGTCTTCCGTCAGACTGATAGAAGAAGGGAAGCTGGAGGAAACTACAGGTGCCGCATTATCCGGAAATACCGGAAGAGCCGGGAACCAATAGTTTACGATCATAGAATATTCTTGTATTACTTCGCCTTTGTTACTGATACGAGCTAACAGATGCGTAGGATCTTGGAACTCATGATACAAAAGGGTGTATAGCTCATCCGTCTGAGGATTTAGGCGGAATCCCGTTCCGTATAAGCGCCAATTTCCCTCTTCCAATTGGGTAAGGTCGATTAGCTGGAAGAATTGTTTCTTGTCGATATCATACCCGCAGATTTGATACCCCGTGAACCAACTGCCTTTTTTCGGTTGTCCGTTCCAATAAATCTTATTTTCTTTGGCACTGGCGCAGAAACCATCGGCGGTCCATGCGTACCAAGAGTTCGGGACGACACCGATGGTCTCGCTTAACGGGATCTTTACCGTGTCTACCTGAAAGGTATAGGGGTTTAAGTTGAGCATATATTCCAAGGCCGAGCCATCCCCGGCCGTATTTTGGGTCATGCTGATCCAGAGCGTGCCATCCTTGGACTGAACGATAGAGCCGAAACCCCGTTGGATATCCTTCTCTTGCCCTTTTACGGTCTCTTTCTCGATCGGGGCGGCGATGGTACGGATGACTTTATCGGTTTTCGGGTCTATTATCAATAAGCCATATTGTTGATGGACGGCGAAGACAAGGTCGTTGGCTCGTACCATGGTTCCGATCTGGGCATAATACAATTCACCGTATCCATCGGCGTTCGGATTTCCGGAACCTTCTACTTGTTTGTCGATCGTCATCTTATCGCTATCGTAAATCCAGATACCGTTGCTGGTTCCTATATAGCCTTTGTGCTCGTCTACCGGAAGATAAGAACGTCCGTCGGCTATGGATTTACCCTTGGTGTTTTGGGCGATATACTTGAACTCCTTGATCACCTTCATGGTCTTGGCATCGCATACGGCAAACCGGCTTCCGGTGATTTTTGCCCCGGGATCTCGCTCTTGCTTAGAGACTAAGTAGAACTTATCGCCGTAGATCGTGCCGAATTGCGTGGTACATCCTAACTCATGACCCGGATTCTCGGTTTGGAAGACACGATAGTGCCATTCTCCATCGTGAGTAAGGAAATTGACGGTACTGTTCTGATGGCCGTACCAATCCTCGTTTACGATGAATGTCCCTTGACTGTAATCCATATCCGCGGAACGTAGGATGGATGATTGTGACGGTACATCCCTCATTTGGGCCGGATCTATGCCGGCGGCCATCCATGAGGTGTTGCCTTGGGCCATTAGGCCGCTCGTGGCGAACGTACAGAGAAGTAAGGTAATCGTCTTTTTCATAAGCTTTTTATTTTTAAGATTGCTTGATCGTATTGTGATTTCATTTGTTCGCTTACCGGATCGGGTACGACGATGGAAGGGGGGGCGATGTGTAAATCCTGCGCACGGATAATCTCCGTCGAGGTCTCGCCGATCCAACCGCAATATTGGTTTACCGCCGTGTACACCTTGATAAAGTCTACGCCGGGTAGTTCTACCTTATTGCCTTCCGTATCTACGGCCCATTCGATATCGAAGCCGTTCAGATCCTTGTGATCGTTCGGATGGTTATCTACGTATCCCCATGGATAGGAGTAGAGCACGTAGTATTTGCCCGAGCCGCTCTCGTCCGTGGCGTTGTCCTTTAACCGGGTACCGGAGAAAGTCAGAGAATGCTCCTCGATCCACTTCGGATAATAACTTTGCGTATGGTATATGTTTTTCGCCAGATAACCGGTATTGCCTTGATTATCTTTCCATGGCACGTAAGTGGCATCACTCCATTGCTGGCTCATGTCTGGCTCGGGGATCTTGTTGGGATCCGGACGATCATAGGTAATGCGATAATTCTTGATGGTTTCCGGTTTATCGTACTCGCTACCGGCCAGTTCGTACCATTCGTCGTCCGGCAGGCCGTTCTGGTTCGTGTCGAAAGAGACCATGACGATGCCGGGCTCGCAGCTGCCTCCCTTTTTCTCTTGATATTCCGGCAGGTCGGAATAGAAAGAGTTTCCAAGGATCATAAAGTCCTGCTTCCCTTTCACGTTGATAACGGTATGGTCGAAGCCGAAGATCACATATCCTCCGTATCCTCCGAGGGAGATCATCACGTCGTTCGTGCCGGAGATATTCTCCTCTACCTTCTTCAGGATGGTTTCTTTCGTATCGCCTTCCTCGTATTCGGGCATCGTATTGACGAACTGACCCGGTGCGGGGCAAAAGTCGTACACCTTGGATAAATAAGGGCTGTATTCTATTTCCTCCTGCATCACCTCGAAACGGAACTCGTGCTTATAGAGGGTCTCCTTATCAATGATCTGGAAGGTCATCTGATAGGTGCCCGTGTCTTTCGCGAGGAAGATATAAGAACGTTCGGTAGATACGAGAGAGTCCGTCCCGTTCCGGTGCAGTGTCCACCGATACTCGTCGCCGGTAAAGGCCGGGCTGAGCAGGTAGGTCTTCATGCGGGGCAGATAATAGACATCATCGATACCCAAGCTGACCATCTGTATCTTGTCTTGGGTACAGGATAGAAATGCCAGGAAACCTGAAAGGAATAGATATAAAGCTTGTCTCATAACGTTGTTCTATTTATAAAGGAAAACCATATGGGCGGGGATATCCCCGGTGCGTACGCCCCATTTCCGTATCCCGTTCTTATCGTAGCAATAGAGGGTTCCGCTGGATACGTAATTCTTGGCATCGGTGACGAAGATGTCTTTCGTATAGGGATGGACCATGATCCCGTAAGGGATGCGAATGTCTTTCTCGCTACCGTCGGTGATAAAGTTCGTGCTGATCACCTTTTTGGTACGGACATCTATGATTCCGTACGAGAGGGTGTTGCTCTGCGTGTTCACGTTCCATTCCGTACTGTAATAGAAAAGGGAATCTCCGCTGATGCAAAGGTTGGAGCAAGGGATATTCAGGGTGTCGGTAACCACCATCTCATTATATCCTTTCCGCTTTTGCAGCACATACAGGTTGGAATGTACCGTGTCGTAATCTCCCCGGGAGGTTACCCATAATTTACCGTATTTATCCGCACGGATACGGTGCAGGTTGATCCCTACCGGAATCTTCTGGACTTGCTTGAAGCGGTTTAGCTCGATGACGGAAACCGTATTGTCGTACTCCGGGGCACGATATCCTCCGGAATTCGCTACGTAGATATATTCACCCAGAATCTCTAACTCATCCGGTTGGTAACCGACGATGACTTTGGCGTCCACTTTCAGGCTGGTCGTATCTACCCGGTAGACGGCTCCTTGCGGAGCGTTCGGGTCGATTTGCACCGGGCCTACATAAGAGGTTACATAGGCGTTTCCCCGATAGAAACGGATATACCGGCAGTTGGGGATGTCTATCTGCGTGATCCGCTCGCAAGTCCGGGCATCCAGTACCTCTACTTTATGGGAACAATTGACTACGACGTATAGCTTACTTCCGTAAATCTGGATATCATTGCCTACATCGCCCAGCTCCTTGACCACGTTCGGGTTTCGCTCCGAGTAAAGGTTACGGATATAATAACCGTTCACGTAATCCAGATAATCCAGCGTACATTTATTGCTTCCCATATTCCCCTCGTTCACCAAATACATCCCTTGGGGATTCGCCTCGGGATGGATACCGTCGGATACCAGCTCGTATTCCGATGGGACCACGATCTCGATCTTGCGGCAGGATGAGAAAGCGCAACCGATACCGATCAGGATACCTATTATATATAATGTATATCTTTTCATAGCTCGATGGTTAAAGATACTTTGTAATTCCGCTTCGGCATCGGATAGTTCAAGATCACGTCGTAATCTTGGCTTAACAGGTTGTTTACCTCTACGGCGGCCTTGATAAGCCCGAATTTGAATTTCAGATCTTTCGACAAGGAGATATCGCTGGTGTACCAAGGTTGCGTATAATTATACTTGATATTCTCTTGCTGGTTATACCGCTCTCCCACATAGATAAAGCTGTAGTTGAGGTTCCATCCCTTGAAGGAGGCTTGCGCGATGGCGGAACCGCTGTGCCAAGGGATATAAGGGATCTGGTCGCCGTAATAGGTATCCGAGGGATCCGTGAAGTCTTGGGCCTTTTGATAGGTGTATTGTACGCGCAACGTGACGAATAGATCTTTTGCAGGATTGACGGTCGTCTCCGCGCTGACATCTATGCCTTTGATTTCTACCTTACCCAAATTCAGCATCGTCCAGCGGAATTGCTGGCCTTTGGGGTAAGCGATGATCTTATCTTTCACTTTGTTGTAATAACCATCCGCCTGTATCTTGAAGCGATAGAAAAGATGGTTCTCCCACGTTTTCGCGTAAGCGAAGCCGGCGTCATATTGGGTTACGTATTCCGGGTTTAATTTGGAGTTTCCCATATCGGCGTAATATAAATCGTTGAAGGTAGGCATGCGGAAGATCCGTTTATAGAAAGCGCGTACATTAAAGTCGTGTTTCTCGAACGGCTTATACGAGGCGAACACGGCGGGTGTAAGGATTTGCCGGGCTTCGGGCGCGGGGCCTTCCTTTACACGGTCGTTGATAAAGGTGGCCAGTCCGCTGGTCTGCAATTTCACTTTCCCTAACCGGAGCGCCGTGGCGACCGAAAGGAGGTTGGTGAAGCGTTCCGGGTAGACGAATCCATACATGTCGGCGTTCATCTTGTTCCATTGCAAGTCGTAAGAAGCGGATACGTCCCAGTTCGAGAGGATGGAATAGACGTTCGCGGAGGATAGGTAAATCTCTCGTTGCTTATACAGGTTGTCTACATGAATCAGCTTGTCGTCGTTGTTCACATAATGCGTACGGTAGAAGGCGTATTTTGCGTTGACCTGTGTCTTGAATTTGCTGTTGATTTCTTTGATGTAGGAGCCTTGCATGAAAGAGTTCATGTCCCATACCCGTTCGCCACGTCTCCATACGTTGTTTACGATGGCTCCCGGGATGCCTCGTTCGGAATTGTAGTTGTAGAACTTAAGATTCCAAGTGCCGTCGCTCATCTTACCATACAGCCCGGCCTCTAGGCGGGTGGCGTTGATGTCCCCGTTTTCCCGGACGGCGGTCGTATCGTAAGCGATCTCTCCGGCGGGGTTGATACGGCGGTAACGGAATTTGTATTTACCGCTTCCGCTTAACCATTCGGCGCTGAAAGAGGCGGCTACGTTTTCCGATATCTTATATTCGAACAGGGCCGAGGGATTGATAACGTCGAAGGAGCCTACTTTCATCGTGGCTCGGATATTCGTCGTTTTCCCTTCTTTGAAACGAGGGCGACGGGAACGCAGATAAAGCGTGCCGGCCGCGCCGAAATCTTTAGCGGACTGGAAGATGTCGCTCTTCTGGCCATTGTATAAAGAGATCTCCTCGATATTGTCCAAGGAATACATCCCGAGGTCTACTTGTCCGTTTTGCGCGTTGCTCAATTCGATGCCGTCGTAGAAGACACCCATGTGGTTCGTTCCCATACTCCGGATATTTACGGTCTTGATACCTCCTACGCCCCCATAGTCTTTCAGCTGGACACCCGAGAAGTAGCGTAAGGCATCCGCTACCGTGTGACTGTTCAAATTCTGTAATTCTTTTCCCGATAGTTTTTGGGAAGGAATTACCTCTTTAAAGCTGAAACTCCGGGCTGTGACCGTAACTTCGTCCAAGTGCTGGATAGAGTCGAGTTTGCTTTGTCCGTGGGACATACCTATCGCCAGCATAGATAATACGCCAGCGAGGTACCCCTTTCTAGCAAAGGATAACGCCATTATTTAAAACCTGTTTAGAAAATGATTCGTACCAAGCCGCTCTGTCCTCGCGAACGACTTCTCCCTAATTGGCAGGTCTTCTGACTGACTCCCATCCCGAAAGCCTTCCCGGTATATATCCTTATATACCAGTGGCGAAAGTGTTTCCGGAATGTTTGAAATAGAGCTTCACAGCAACGGGACTGTTCAGGATTTACACCTGATTCCCTTTTAATCCGTATGCCCGAACGAGCGTACGAAACCAATTCGAGGCAAAGATATGAAATCAAGTTAATATCCGTCTTACTTCAGTAAGAATAATTATTTGGATGCTTCTATATTCTTCGTCGGATATACTTCTATTGTACAGATCACGACGTGGTCTGTACAATTCACGTCGTGGTCTGTATAAACCATGGCGTGATCTGTACAGACCACGTCGTGATTTATAAGATAGATACTGATGTGATTCTCTTTATGGGTAAGAGGGCGGATGTTTATTCCTTGTTCCGTACAAGAATCTATGTATGTGCGTGCCTTAAAGGAAAGGGTCGTACTGATACGTTACGACTTTCTTTTGATTTAGAGAGGCTTGTACGTCGATCAGCCGCTGGTTGCTGCTTCCACGGAATAGAAGGCTTTCGTCTCGGAGGGCTTGCTTGTAGCGGCCGTCCACCAATACGTCGATGTAAGACAATAAGGCGGCTTGCGCCGGGTTTTGGATGAGGTCCTCGAATTTATATCCCGTGTAGCACCAGATCGTCTTCCGGCTTTTGTCCTTGATCGCCTTGGCCACCTCGGTGAAACCTTCGGGCTGGAACATGGGGTCTCCACCGCTGAAGGTGACGTTGGCGAACTCGTCGGCCAATACTTTCTCCACGATCTCTTCCGTTCTTACTTTCTTCCCTTTATGGATGTCCCACGATTCGGGGTTATGGCAACCCGGGCATTGGTTCGGGCAACCCGCCGCGTAGATGGCGGTCCGGAATCCCGGACCGTCTACGGTGGTATCTTCGATGATATCTATGATAGACAACATGATTAGTTGATAGTTGACAGTTGATAGTTGACAGTTAGTTGTGGGTCACGCGGTCGTTTAGCTCGGATAGCTTGGCCTTGTTCCAGCGGTCGGTGGTTCCTACCAGATAACCGGTGATGCGTTGCAGCTTATCCAGATGCTTGCTGCCGCATTTGGGGCAGGCTTCCAGATTCGGGGTGGAGTTCTCGTAGCCACAATCCAGGCAACGGTTTCGGTTATGGTTCACGGAACCGTATCCGATATTGTATTTATCCATCATATCCACGACACGCATGATCGCTTCGGGGTTATGGGTAGCGTCGCCATCCATCTCCACGTAGAAGATATGGCCGCCCCGGGTCAGGTCATGATAAGGAGCTTCCACTTCGGCCTTATGACGGGCGCTGCACTTATAATAGACCGGGACGTGATTAGAGTTCGTGTAATAATCCCGATCCGTGATGCCCGGAAGCGATCCGAATTCCTCACGATCTCTTCCCGTGAACTTGCCGGACAAACCTTCGGCCGGAGTCGCCAATACGCTATAATTGTGTTGGTATCGATCGGAGAATTGGTTGGCGCAATCCCGCATATACGTAACGATCCTTACGCCCAAGGCCTGCGAATCCTCGTCTTCGCCATGATGCTTGCCGGTAAGGGCCACCAAGCATTCGGCCAGTCCGATAAAGCCGATACCCAAGGTACCTTGGTTGATAACCGGGGCGATCGAGTCGTTGGGGCTCAACTTCTCCGAACCCAACCACAAGGAAGACATCAGCAAGGGGAATTGCTTCGCATAAGCGGTCTTCTGGAACTCCATACGCTCATGCAACTGACGAGCCGTAAGCTCCAGCATCTGATCTAGTTTGGCGAAAAACAGGGCGATGCGCTCTTCCTGCTTCTCCACCCGCATGCACTCGATAGCCAATCGCACGATATTGATCGTGGAGAAAGAGATATTACCTCGTCCGATAGAAGTCTTCGGCCCGAAACGATTCTCGAATACACGGGTACGGCATCCCATGGTAGCTACCTCGTGGATATAGCGCTCGGGATCGTCCGCTTTCCAATTCTCGCTTTGGTTGAAGGTGGCGTCAAGATTCAAGAAGTTCGGGAAGAAGCGACGGGCGGTGACCTTGCAAGCCAGTTGGTAAAGATCGTAGTTGCGGTCTTCCGGCAGATAGCTTACGCCTCGTTTCTTTTTCCATATCTGGATCGGGAAGATAGCGGTCTCGCCGTTGCCTACGCCTCTGTACGTGCTTTTTAATAACTCCCGGATGATGCAACGACCTTCCGCCGAGGTATCGGTCCCATAATTGATGGAGCTGAATACCACCTGGTTGCCCCCGCGGGAATGGATCGTGTTCATATTATGGATAAAAGCCTCCATCGATTGGTGTACACGGCTTACCGTGCGGTTGATGGCATGTTGCATGACGCGTTTATCGCCGCTTAATCCATCCAAGGTCTGTGTCAGGAAATCGTCGATAGGCTTATTGTATAAGTGGGAGAAGTCTTGTCCGTATAAATCCTCTAGGGTCTTTACTTCCTCGATAAAGCTGTTACGTACGTAAGGGGCGAGGTAGAAGTCGAACGCCGGTATCGCCTGTCCGCCATGCATCTCGTTTTGGGCGGTCTCCAGGGAGATACAGCCAAGGATGCTGGCGGTCTCGATCCGTTTGGCCGGGCGTGATTCGCCATGGCCGGCGGAGAAACCGTGTTTCAGGATGTGATCCAGCGGGTGTTGTACGCAAGTCAAGCTTTTAGTCGGATAATAATCTTTATCATGAATATGGAGATAGTTGTTAGACAAGGCTTCCTTGACCTCCTCGCTCAATAAATAGTCATCGACAAACGGCTTGGTGGTCTCGCTGGAGAATTTCATCATCATGCCGGCGGGTGTATCGGCGTTCATGTTCGCGTTCTCACGGGTGATATCGTTGGATTTGATATTGATAATCTCCAAGAACATATCCCGTGTTTTCGCCTTGCGGGCTACGCTTCGCTGATTGCGGTAAGCGATATATTTCTGCGCTACATCCTTCCGGCTACTGGCCATCAGCTCCAATTCCACGGCATCTTGAATAGCCTCTACGGTCATTTGAGGTTCTCCCTTGAAAGAGATATGGTCTGTGATCTGGCGGATCAGTTGCATGTCCTCTCCCTTGTCTGTATGCAACATGGCCTTGCGGATAGCGGTAGCTATCTTCTCCTCGTTGAAGCCAACGATACGCCCGTCTCGTTTAACAATTGTCTGTATCATGATGTCGATTAATTTGTGATTGATTATAGGCGCGAAGGTATCTCATTACTCTGGATGATTTTCTTTTTGGAAAACTTTATGCTGATTAAATAATGTTAATCAGTTTATATGCAATGTATTGAGAATTGTTTTAGGAAACTTTCTTCTTTGTTCGGTTATTCTTCTTTTCTCTTTCGTACTTATATGTATTACAAGATTCTCTTTGTAAGGCTTTTAAAATACATAAGTCGATATATATTTTTGTTTATATAAAATAATTCATACTTTTGCCTCCGTTTTGGTGATGACGTACAACCATCCGGTTTTGTCATAAAGAGGGAATCCGGTGCGAATCCGGAGCAGTGCCCGCTACTGTAAGCCTTTGTAAAGTAGAAAACATTTCTTATGCCACTGTCGGTGAAAGACGGGAAGGCCGTTTTCTAAGAGGTAAGTCAGGAAACCTGCCAAACGCTTTTATTGCTGTTTTTCTCGGGGTCAGGAAAGCGGAAATATACATAATAATAAATCGTTTATGAGAAGAAAGTGTTTGTGCGCGGCTTTAGCGGTAAGTTGTGCGATAAGCGTATCCTTTGCGCAGGTACGTTTACAGGGTAAAGTCGTGGATGATAGTAATGAGCCGATCCCGGGCGCGAATATCCGTGTGTCGGAATCATTAAATGGTACGACTACGGATGCCGGCGGGAAGTTTGAGTTGAACCTTCCCGATGGTAGCCATCGTATCCGTGTGACTTACCTAGGCTATGAGCAGGGTGTGTATCAAACGGATCACTCGGAAAAAGATGTCGTTATTAGGCTGAGAGAAAAGTATGTGAATATCGACCAGGTGGTGGTGACCGGTACCGGTTCGCACCGTCGTATGAGTAATTCCCCTATTCCCGTGAAAGTGCTTACGGGAAAAGACTTGAAAGAGGCGAGCGTAACCAATTTCCAGGACGCGATGACCAAGCTGAATCCGAGTATCGTATTTATGGAAAACGGACAGGGCGCTACGATGAACATGAACGGATTGACGGAGAAATACGTGGTTATCTTGGAAAACGGCAAGCGTTTGGCCGGCGATGACACCTATTCCCGTATCGATATGTCTAACGTGAAGCGGGTAGAGATATTGAACGGGGCGGCTTCCGCTTTGTATGGTAGCGACGCGATAGCCGGCGTTATCAATATCATCACGGATGATTCCCGCAATAAGGTGAACGTGACGAGCAATAGCCGTTATGGTAGCAAGAACCAATTCTTGCAATCGGTCAATGCGGACGTGAATGTCGGGAAGTTCGGTTCGTATACTTCTTATCAATATCAACGGGCCGATGGTTGGCAATTGAATCCCTATACGGAGAGCAAAGGGGAGCTGGTCTCTACCAATAAGCAAGCGTCCGAGGGATTCCACCGGAACGTGGTCAACCAGCGTTTCACGTACGACGCTACGGATCGTTTGTCTTTTTATGCGCGGGGTGCTTTCTTCGGGCGTTCCAGCGATCGTCCGATGCCAATGGATAAAGTGAATACGACCAACTATGATTTGCGGAAAGAGACGTTCACTTACGGGGCGGGCGCTCAGTACATGATTAATAAGAACTCTTACTTGAACGCGGATTATCTGTCGGACAATCATAGTACGTATAAGGACTTCTTTGATGGAAAGAAAAGCGGAGAGAGCGATATGACGAAGCGGATTCATTACCATAACTTGAATGTCAAAGGAATCTTCCGTTTGGGTAAGTATAATAAGCTCTCGGCAGGCGCGGAGTTCATCAAGGAGTCGCTGAGTAGCGAGACGGATAACATAACGGGTAAAAGTATGTACACGACCGCTCTTTATGCGCAAGACGAGATCAATATCAATGAGCATTTCCAGGCGTATGCGGGCTTGCGCTATATTTACCATCAGAACTTTAAGAGTTACGCCACTCCTAACGTGGCTTTGCTGTATAAGATAGGCGGTTTTAATTTCCGTGGATCGTATGCGTCCGGTTTCCGTACACCCGAATTGAAGGAGTTGTATACGGAATCGGAGAAGAAAGCCTCCGGGGCGACTCGCCTTACGATCGGTAATCCGGATCTGGACCCGGAGAAGAGCGACAACTTCACGTTGAGCGCCGAATATACGATGCGCTATTTCTCTTTGTCCGTATCCGCTTTCATGAATAACGTACGTAGCATGATCAACTATAAGATGTTGGATACGTCGGAACGGGATGCTTATAACGCCGCTCATGGTACGGACTATGACGAGGTACAGATGCGCGCGAATATCGATAAAGCGAAGATCAAAGGTATTAACGTAACCTTCAATAGCTATCTGGGAGCGGGCTTTACCTTGAATGGTGGCTATAGTTTCATGGATGGAAAGAACGTATATGAGGATGAGCCTTTGGATAAGACCGTCAAGCATAGTGGTACGGTAGCGGCTATGTGGTCTCATACGTGGAACAAGTATAAGCTGAACGTGAATTTTAACGGACGTATCCAAGGGGAACGTTATTCTACTTCTTATGGATACGCGCCGAAGTATTCCTTGTGGAACCTCAATACGAGCCATACGTTTAGAGCCGGCGATTTCTTGCTGGAACCGGGCGTAGGCATCGAGAACCTTTTTGATTATGTAGACGATCGTCCTTTCAATTACAATTATGCGACATTGACCCCGGGCCGTACCTATTACGTCAGCCTCCTGGTCCGTTTCAAGCAGTAAACAGTCAACTAATATAATAATGTATAGGAGATTTTTACAATCCATGTTTGTTTGTTCACTCCTGCTTGGGCTCGCCTGTTCGTTATGGGCGAAACCCGGGCGGGAGTTTTACGCTTCCGATATCCGGGAGAGCATGGAAAAGGGAGATAAGTTAGCGATCTTGATGGTACATTTCGGGAGTGCTTACCCGGAAGCTCGTACCCAAGTACTCGATGTGATGAACAAGCGTGTCAAGGAGGCTTTCCCGGGCGTGGAGGTTCGGCAGGCTTATAGCGCTCGTAGCGTGGTGAGCCGGTTGAGGGCGCAAGGTGTCTGGGTACAGTTGCCGGCGGATGCCTTGGTAGAGTTGCGTGATCAAGGGTTTACCCATGTGATCATCCAGCCGACTATCATTATAGAGGGTGTAGAGATGGAAGCGATCCGTAAAGAGGCGGAACAGCGGAAAGGCCTGTTTAAGGATTTACGGGTGGGCAATCCCTTGCTATATGACGACACTGATTACGAGGCGGTGATGAAAGCGGTTTCCTCTCCTGCCGGAGTGTCTAAGAAGGGGGCTAAATTACTGGTGGCGCACGGAACTTATCATGCCAGCAACTCGGCTTATGCGAAATTGAGCTATATGTTTCAGACCAAGGGAATGAAAGATTATTATGCCGGAACCCGTGAGGGTTTCCCTACGATCGAGGATGTGGGTGAGCAAATGCGCCAAGCCGGTCATAAGCGTGTGCAGTTGATCCCTTTTATGTTCGTACTGATTCGAGGTACGGAAAACACGGTTACGGATTTCTGGCAGAAAGGATTGCGTCAGCAGGGTTTCGATGTGGATATTTATTTGAAGCCTCTAGGTGAGAATCCGGCGATCCGGTCTTTATTTATCGATCATATTCGTTTCGCCATGAAATATAAGCGAGCGACTATTTTTGATCGGAAGAAACTATATACGCACTGAGGGATGGAGCATTGAGCGTTAGGGTGTACTTACTGAGCTAATTCTCAATGCTCCATTCTCAATTATTATTGATAGTCTTCTCCGGTTTCCCAAGCCTTCGCGTCATTATATAATGCTTTTAGGTGGTTCACCCAGATCTGACGGACAGCCTCGTAATCGCCTAAGCCTATGATCTTGCAATTCTCTAAGCTTCCGTTATGGCTTTCTTTCGTGTCGATCTTGAAGCCCATCTTCAATAGTTTCAGTCTCCAGCAAGCGTCAGCGTTAGGAGCGGCGGCGCTGAAGTTGTCACCTTCCTCGATGCCCCAAAGGTCATTATGCGCATGGTCTCCGGCGATAGACATGAACGGAGCCAGGGTGATCGTGATCTCTTCCGGTTTCAAGTTATGATCCTCGCAGTATTTGGTTAGCTTGGAATATACGCATTCCGGATTTGGCTCGCCTGCTTCCGGCCAGAACAACATATCTCCGTAATCAACGGTACCTACGAATACATTCTTGTTGGCGGCCAAGGCTTGCAGGGCCTCTTCCGTTTCCGTGTACTTCGTGTTCGCGTTATAGTTCTTATCCGGGTTACCATGTCCCATTAATAAAAGGATGTTTTTGTTATTCGCCAATTTATCGCTGTAATGACCGTATAGAACTTTCGCTACGGCCTCCACATCCTCCTCGTCGTATACCAGGCAAGGGCTTTTCACGACTTGAACACTCGGGAAAGACTCGATCATGAATTTCTTCTTCACGTCCGTATTCATCAAGCTTAGATATTCCTCACCCGGGATGATGTGTAAGGACTGTACCGCCACCTTCTTGTAACCGGCATTTCCCAGGGCTTGCAGCCAAAGGTCGGGTTGATAACGTGCGATACCGGTCTCTGCCTCTACACGATTCACGCAAGTACGGGAGGTGAACGATAGATAGATGTCCGCGTCGGGAAACGCGTTCTGGAAATCGGCCAATGCCGCGTCGTAGGTCTTGATAGACTCCTTGAATGTGCTACCGAACGTACACAACAAGATCGCCGTGTCATGTTTCTTACTTGTCTTCACGACTTCTTCCGCCGGGTTTGTGGTGTTGTCGTCGTCTCCATTATCACAGGAGGTGAAAACCGCGCTTGAGGCAAATAGACTTGCCACGAGCAAAAGGGACTTAAATCTGTTCATTGCTTTTGACTTTTAAGATCGTTTATAGTTTGTGTTTATTCTGAAATTTCACGATAACGGAGGCGTACCAAGTACGTCCGGGAGAGGTGGTCCCTCGATGGCGGCCGAATGGGGTGCGATCCACATAATCGAAGATATTATCGATGCCGATATTGATATCGAGGTTCCATTTCTTCTTTTTCAATACGTTATGGCGGGTATTCAATCGCCATAGCTGATAACTTTTCCCATCGCCGTCCGTGATATAAAAGCGGGTGGATTGGTAGCGGCCGAACAAGGTGACATCTAGTTTATACTTTTTCCACGCATGGTTCCAGGCCAGTTTCCAATTGGCATTATGGAGTGAGGTACCGTTGATCGGGGTATAGAGCATATAATTCGGGTCGGTCGGATCATCCGTGTATTGCGCCTTGGCATCCGTATAGCTATAGCCTCCGCCGACAGCCAAGGAAGGTAGGATTTGATAGGTGAGCGATAGATCTCCTCCGAACGAGCGGGCTTTGGATAAGTTCTTGTGTTGCATGCTGGCTTCTATCTCATCCAATCGGTCTTCGGCGCTTGTCGGGACCTCGCTCAAGGCGATCATGTTCTTGATGCGGTTGTAGAACCCTGTTACCGTGATCTGCAGGTTCGACGCGTGATATTCCACGCTCGCCGAGTAGTAATTGGACTTTTGCGGTTTCAAGTCCTTATTGCCATAATAATGCTTCCAGGGGCCGCCGCCGATCTGCGTGATATAATCATCGTTCAACTCCTTTAAGGTTGGGGCCTTAAATCCATTAGAGTACGTGGCCCGGATATTGAAGTCTCCTAACTTATAGAGGACGGAGACTTTGGGGGTAAACGTAGCCCCGAACTCTTGGTGCACGACAAAGCGTCCGCCTACCGTCATGTTCAACCGATCCGTCGGGTTCCATTCGTCTTGTACGTAAGCGGAAGCCGTGAATACGGAGGCTTTCCCGTTCTCGATACGGCGGGGAGATTTCAAATGATCGTATTGATATTCGAGTCCGGCGCTCAGTATATTGTTCTCACCGAGGTGGAATACGCTTTTGGCCTGTCCTAGGAAACGTTGTTGAGAGCTTTCCAGGATATGTTCCCCCGGATAACGGGTAATACGTAAATCCGTCTCCGGATCGAAGAAGTTCGTGACATCTTTATGATGGTAATTATAGAAGTAGCTGTAGTTGCCATACGTTAGATCTACCGAAAGGAAATTCGATCCGCCCAACGCGTAGTTAGCTCCTCCGGCCACATCTAGGTTCCGGTAGAATTGGTCGTAGGTATAATACTTGAACGCGCCGTGCGGCCGATAATTCCACTTCTGGTAAAAAGAGCCATCGGCCGAGAGGCTCAGCCGATCGTTCACTTTATAGGTTAAGTTCTCCCTCAACGTAAAGTTCGTGGATCGGTTCACGGTCCGTGTCACGGTTCCATCCACTATCTCGTGATGGTCCCATTCCTGGGTCGTGTTGCGCCAGCCATCCGTATGGGTCGTGCTGAGGGAGGTCGTGGAGTTGAGCCTCTTATGCCCGAAGCCTATTTGTACGCTTTCCAATAGATCTCCATACGATCCGGCACGAGTCGTATTCGATACGCTCACTTTATCCCGGTTCTTTTTCGTGATGATATTGATCACTCCGGCGATAGCGTCCGAGCCATAAAGGGACGAGGCGGCGCCTTTTACGATCTCGATACGTTCTATATTTGCGGGGTTGATAATGCTTAAGTCGTTTTGCCCGCCGGTATCTCCGTTGATCCGTTTGCCATTGATAAGGATCAAGATATAATCGTTGCCCAATCCGTTCATCTGGATGCCACTGCCCATGTCACTCGGATTGAAGGTGATGGAAGCGTTCAGCCCTTCCAATATATCTTGCATACTACGTCCTTGGTAACTGTCGAGGGCCTTACCGGTGATTACCTCTGTCTGCACAGGAGCGTCTTTCAGGTAGTGTTCGGTACCTGTACCGGTAACCACGACCTCGTTCAATAGCACGGAAAGTTCCTTTGGATCTTTCAATATGCTTTGGGCGCATACGGATTGTACGCATGCCGCCAGAATAGCGAATGCTAAAAGCCTCATATAGTGTTTTATTTATACACGAAATAAAACAGCAAGCCTCTATCGATAATGTCTCAAAAAATAAACTGAATTGTTTTTTGTATGACACGTACTTCTATCCTGGAAGCTTGATGCTCTTGTAAGACCTTAGCAGGTATTCTGGCTTTCCTCTGGTTAGAAACCTTCCCATTCCCCGAAAGGAACAGTGGCTATCGAACTTCCAACCAACATAAAGAGGATTTACAGCTGCAGGAACAGCTCCGGATTTACACCGGATTCCCTTACGCCAAGCTACGTGGTAGCTTGGTTACTAAAATCGAGGCAAAGATATGAATGTTTTCTAATATTAAGAAAATATATATGGAAAAGTTTTTCTCTAAGCATCCGGTCGCGTTCTCATAAGGTATGGTATGTCTTTCCGCCTCTATTTATAAGAATGAATAGATACATATGGACGTGTGATCGTTTACCTCTATATGTAACGCCATTTACCTCTATATGTAAAGGCCGTTACATATAGAGGTAAAAGCCTTTACATATAACGGTAAAAGCTTTTACATTATAAAGGAAATTCCGGTAAATATAATCTCTTGATAATCCGATAGTAATACCATTCGCCGAGTCTTACTTTAAGCCTCTCGCTTTATAGATACGTTCCTTTGCCTCATTGATCTTTTGGAGTTTCTCGTTAGCCGCCTTGCGGATATCCTCTCCTAGGTTGGCCACTTTGTCCGGATGATGCTTGACGGCCATGCGGCGGTAAGCGGTCCGCACCTCCTCGTCCGTAGCCGTGGATTCTATCTCCAATACCTTATAGGCATCATCTAGGGAGTTTCCTTGAAGATTCAACATAGACTCCACCTCTCTATCCGACATTCCCATCGCCATCGCTATCTCTTTCAAGGCCTCGATCTCGGCCGCGCACACATTCCCGTCGCTCTTGGCGATCTCGGCGAGGAAGGCCAGCAGTTGCAGCCGCTCCTCATAACTTAGGCTGTACGCGATCTGGGTCCCGCATTCCCGGATGGTGTTCTTGAATCCCATGCCGCTCTCTTGATCCATGCGCTTGGCCTGGTCGAAAAGCTTCAGCAAGATCTCCTCGCCTTGGCCTACGGCGATCTCGCCGAAGTTCCTCCGTAGGAATTGACGGACGTATTCCATCTCGCTATGCATGATCTTCCCGTCGGCGCGGATGATATAGGATGCCATTACCAGCATGGAGAAAAGGAAACTGTTCCGCTGACCGGCATCCGCATCCCTTTGCGTATATTCATCACTATAACTACTTCCACCACCGAACGATTGTCCCGTCATGTTCGCCCCTCCCTCAAAGAAAGAGCCCAATATAATACCGCCCAAGGCACCTAGCGGCCCGAAAGCCATAAAGCCCAAGACACCGCCTATCCATTTCCCGATTCCCATATTCTTGTTTAAACCAAATTGTTACAGCCTAAAGACGCGAAGTTATTAAAAATCGAGAAGAAGACGAACGGATGAGATCCGTTTTTTCTCAATCTCGCTTTTTATATTAACTTTGTTCCAGATAAACTTCTGAATACGGAAAAAGATGAATCTACATATTGAATTAGATACGAGCCATCCGGCATACGAATGGCTAGAAAGGCAGGCCGACAAGATCCGTGCGAAAGGACATTTCGGCACTCACATTGATTGCTATACATCCAAACGATATGTGTTAATTTCGACAAGGCCTGCCCTTCGACAGGTAAGCCTTGTACGGTTATTCCTTGGAGTTGATGGATGATAAGTTCCGATACAGGCTATCCGGGAATCAGAAGATTGAGATAGCTCAAAACTTGATTGATATCCTGGAAAAAGACTCGGGGATAACCGAGCGGACCATTACGTTTATTGATAACTGGATTCGTACAGGTCCCGCCGAAAAGGGAAAAGCCTTTTTCGATGTGTGGGACATCGTCTTGAGAAACTATCTGCCGAAAACCAGACCTGTTCTATTCCGCACGTGCGCAGAAATCGGTAAGGAGGGCAAAATAGCAAGTTTTACCGCGCGATTGGAATGCGCGAGAAGATTCACCAGAGATAATAGTGAATTCCTAATCATATGTGATACAAAAGAAACGCTTATGTGCGAGGAGGAGGTTTATCGGCCGGGGGAGTACGCGCATACGTTCTATCCGCTTGTAGAAGTCTTGAAGAAAGCGGAGTCTTGCGGTGGATGCGGCTTCTCGCAAAGATTGCTGGATGAGTATATTGGCGAGGATGAGTATATCATGAGAATCAACTTAACGGATATACATTGCTTCAAGTGGGAATCAGCAAGGGACTGTTCTGTGTTGCGGTAGGATTTCCGATACGCGATATTCGTGAAAATCCGGGAGATATGCAAAATAAAACCGCGGCGAATCACTTCGGCGCGGTTTCCTGATCCACAATATTCCATCAGTTATGTTGTAACATTATTGTGGTATAATTTACTCATATATAGTGTCTCGTCTTAATCTATCACCGAATACCATGAGCTTTTCATCCAAGGTAGCGTTATATACCAAGAATCTTCTGTGCCGTTTAAGAATTGATTCAGATTGTCTTGATTATAGTCTATCTCATCCGAAGGATACATCAAACGCTCCAAGGGAAGCTTAGTAGCGGTTGATTGAGGATCCTTCTTGAAATAGAGTTCAGGGTATCCCGTACGGCGAACCACATTCCATGCCTCTAGTTCCTGTATGGCACCATGGTGGATCCAGCGTTGTGTCAAGATCGATTTTAGCGGGTTGCTCGCGTTCCATTGGGATTCCGCGTAAGCTTCAACCACGGCCGTTGTCGGCGGGGTTAAGGCATCGCGATAAGTTCCGGTGGAGTTTAAGTTAAAATAGAATTCCGTGGATAGTTTCACGCCATCTATGTAAGCCTCTTTAGCGTCGCCGCTGGCCCAATTATTGGCGTAAGCCTCGGCTTTCATGAACGCGACCTCGGCGGCTGTCATCCAAATACCGGGGAAACCGGGGTTACGTGTGAAGGTGGATGTATCCAGAGCCGCGTAATACTTAGCCGTACCATGTGTAGAGATACTCATATTAGCGTCTTGATCTGATACGCTCTCGGTTGGATCCAATCCGATGTATTCGTTATCCCAATTAGGATCATACAGGGCTTCCAAGCGAGGGTCCGGATTGGATGTGTTCGCGTTCAAGGCACGTTGCATAAAGCCAGACATACGATTGTAGTTGGAGTTCTCTATCGCATTTTGCAAATCTTTGTCGAAGTTGAACGCGTCGTCGCTTTGTGATACCGTGGCATTCTCGTTGTTCGTGTCTACCAATGGATACGCGCCCGGATTGCTCAGCATACTCTGGATGACTGCTCGTGCGTCGCTTGCCAAGTCGCCGTTGGAGGCTAGATGGGTCGCTACACGCAAACGTACGGAGTTTATGTACTTTTGCCACAAGGTGATATCACCATCGTTTACATAATCCTCTGACTTGAGATATGTATTTGCGGCACTGGTTAACGTATTATTGTTCAAATAGGTATTCACCTCATCCAGATCGTTCAAGATCATCTTGTATAGGTCTGTCGCGGAATCATATTTAGGCTTGGAAGCCGCGATGTCGCCAGTAAGACCCAGTGTACCTGCCTCAGAGAAAGGACAACCTCCCCATAAGGAAAGCACTTCATACAATTGCTCTTCCATGACGGACCGACCTAAAAGATAAAACACATATTGATCTTGTTTGTCGCTCTCCGCCGCCTCGTTGTAAGTCTTCTCCAGTAATCTGTACTGGGCCAACGTTTGATAAAAGTTTTTCCAACGTTCGTTGAAATACCCTTGTCCGGCTCCGGCGAAGCGGTCTTTCGCGTTTGTATAACCGATGACTCCCGAGAACCTGCCGGAAGTTGTGGAAGACACATAATATCTGTAGTAAACAGGGTTCATCCATGTATTACAGGCCTGCCATATACCTACCATCAAAGCGGGACATGAAACGGACTGTGTCTTGGACGGATCTCGATATTGATCCGTGTATTTATCGTCGCTACAAGAGAATGTAGCAAGTAAGGCCGCACATCCAAGTGCGAGTGAATATATTCTTTTCATAAATATGCCATTTTTATCTGTTTATTTTCCAATTTAGAAACTAGCGCGAACAGAGAAACCGAAAGAACGTGTCGTAGCGGTTGAACCTCCGATCTGTGCTTGGGTAATCCAGGTTGTACCATCTGTGCATTCTGCGTCAAACTCTTTCAATGTTTTATAAATATAGAACAGGTTTCGTCCGTATACGGAAACCATCAAGTTCTTGCAGCCAAATTTGGAGACAAGGTTTTTAGGCAAGTTGTAGCCTAGGCTTAGCTCACGCAATTTGATATAAGAGTTCTTCTGCACCGCGTTCTCGTATGTGATGTTGCCCGAATAGCCCCATCCGTATTGATTGTACCACGTTTCTCCCGCGGTGGCAATAATATCGTTGCTTGTCCCATCTTCTTTCACTCCGGATTGGATGACACCATTGTCATATACGAAGTTGCCATTTACCGTAGATCCGGCAGCTTGGGTCGTAAGGTGACGTTTTGAGGGGTCAGACAAGTCATTGCCATCCGCATACCAACTCAATCCACCATTGGCGGCGTCGCGTCCACCCAAGGAAGCTTCCAAGATACCGAGTTCAGACATATACTGATAAGGCAAGTTCAAGACATCACCGCCGAAACGGAAATCAAATGTGGCATCTAGGTAAAAATCCTTGTAACTAAGAGAAGTTCCAAATCCACCTACTACTTTCGGCATGGCGTTACCTGCTTTTACCCGTTTTGTGTAGTCTACTTTATACATACCTTTATCATCAACAACTTTGTTGCCGTTTTCATCTTTCACCGTGCCGTACACATACCAGTCACCCATAGACTCTCCCACATACGATTGCAAGATGGCCGCTCCGTTATCTACATTGCTATGATCGATGGAGTTGATGCCGTCTGCCAATTTAACTACCTCATTGCGGTTCCATGCCCAGTTGGCACGAAGTTCCCAATTCCAGTCTTTGGTCTGGATAGGAGTTCCATACATTGACATTTCAACGCCGACATTTTTCAACTCGCCTACATTCATCCAGATAGAAGATGCTCCGGAAGACGCGGAAGAAGACGCGTTCAATATCTGATCCTTGATCCGGTTATGATAATATGACATCTCGAATCCCAAACGGTTGCCTAAGAATTTGTTTTCCCATCCTAACTCAAACTCATACTTTTTCTCGGGTTTGATGTTGTCATTTCCAAGCCCGCTTGTGAGAATCTGGTTGTAGATATAGCTATCTGCCGTGCCTTGTTTATAGCCGGTAGCCGCTTTATAAATCATGGGGGCGTTACCTACGATACCATAGCTGACGCGTACTTTTCCATAATCGTACCAACTGGGATTATTGTCTTTTAGCAAGGATGTATAGATAACGCTACCATTTACTGAGGGATAGAAGAAAGAGTTCATACCCGGTGCTAGCGTGGATATCTTCTCTTGGCGGACTGTTCCTTCCAGATAAGCCCAATTGTCATAGCCAACAGAAGCGGTAGCGAAGAACGCGGTCTTCAACAATGTGCTTTTATCCATACTTGGATTTCCCGGGCTCAACGCGGACGCGTTCAAGTGGAACCAGTTTTCCACGCTGAGGCCACCTCGTGTTTCTACAGAGGTCTTCAAGTAGCGTTCTTGTCGGCCAGACCAACCTACATTGGCCGTAACATTGTATTTCTCGGCGAACGTACGGTCGAACATCAACATGATATCGCCGTAGTAAATCTCATACTTGGAGTTGCTGGTGCCATAGGAACCTGTATAATTACCAGGAGTCTTGAACACGTTAGGAGTCTCCGTGCTATTCTTATTCTCTACTTCGTCAAAGGTCAAGTCGGTAGACAAACGACCACGGGCGGTCAGTCCGTGAATGATTTCCCAGCTAGGAGTAACACTGGCGATAAGACGGTTGTTATTTTCCCGCTGTTCCTTTCCATATAGATTCCAGAAGTATTCGCTTCCCAAGGCATTGAAAGACGGATTCCAATCGTAAGCCTCGTCGGGAGTCAATGTGTCGCTTGTGTAATTCGTGTTTTGGTAGCCCATGCTGGTAACAGTGTGATCTCGCAAATAGGCCACGTCGTCGAAGCTTGTAAACATACCGGAATAATTGGTCAGCAGGCGACTGATACGATACGTACGATTCTTGATCTGTTGCCGCATGTAGTTGGCGGAATAATCAAGTTTCAAGGTCTTTGTGATATTGGTGTTGCCCGATACCGAAAAGTTATGCTTGTTGTTATGAGAATTCAACTGCGTCGGTGTATTATCCATATAGGTATAAGAAAAACGCATGTTGCCTTTCTCCGAACCACTCGTGACGGCCAAGTTGTATGTCTGGTTCACGCCCGTTTGGAAGATATCATTCCATTGATTATGCCCAACTGGGGAATAAGTACGAGTCTGTCCATTAAACGTATACAGTTGGGTAGTGTTGTCATAAGGCATACCCCAAGAGTAATAGGTGTTACGCGGACTGATTACGGAATTTCCATTACGATCTGTACGGGTGTTTTGAAATCCGGTCTGTTGCTCATATTCATTGCCATATGAATAGCGTAGCGCATTATCGTAGCCAGGTCCGAATTGATCTTGTATAGATGGCATATAGGCAACCTTGTCAAAACTAACATTCGCGCTGAAATCTATACCCAGGCCACTCGTCCCCTTACCGGTTTTTGTTGTGATCATTACAACACCATTGGCTGCCTCCGATCCATATAACGCGGAAGCCGCGGCACCTTTCAATATAGAGATGTTCGCGATATCCTCGGGGTTGATGTCAACCAAGCCGTTTGATTCTACACGCTGATTAGTCCAATAGTCATCCTTGTTTGCGTCTCCATTGTGAATGGGCACTCCATCCATTACAATTAATGGCTGTGTTGTTCCCGAAATAGAAGAAAGGCCACGAACAGAGATGGAAACCGCAGATGTTCCTCCTCCGGGTGCTGCTTGTATACGTACTCCGGATGCCTTACCATATAGGGAAGTCGCGAAGTCGGGTGTTCCTGTTTTTACCAAATCTCCCGCGTCGATCGTACTTACCGCATAACCTAATTTCTTTGCGTCTTTTTTAATACCCATGGCTGTTACAACCACTTCATCTAGCTTTTGGGAGTCTTCGACTAGCTTGATTTTCAAGGACGGTTCTCCCGTGTACTTGAGTTCTTGTGTCGAATATCCAATAAAGGAGATTTGGATTATATCTCCATTCTTAATCCCGTCCAAGGTGAAATTACCGTCCATGTCGGTAATTGTTCCATTGGTTGTTCCTTTCACTACTACGGATGCTCCGGCTACGGGACCGAAATCATCCTCTACAACGCCTTTGACTTTCCCTGTTTGCTGGGAGATCGTCATCATAGGCTTTTCTGGCGCTAAGTCTGCGTAGGCATTTAAGGAAAAGGCCATTGTTCCTGTAAGCAGGAGCAAACTAGCATGGTTGATCTTCTTTAACATAAATAACAATGTTTAAGTTAATGATATGTGAGATTACTCATAATAAAAATATTCTTTTGTAAAACGCATACATACGTTACTTCATTTAGCGGTTATTTTCTTTCTCTTAAGTATAGTCCTGCGAGAACAAAAGTGTTTTTACCGCTGCAAATATATTAATTATTTATGAAAAGAAATTCTTTTTGTAAAAATAATACATCGTTTGCTAAAAGAACGGCAGGAAATTACTCTCTCTTCACATTGTGTCTATTTATGGAACGGAGTTTGCTACAGCAACCAAGCCTAAAAATCTTAGTTCTCGCAGAACTAAGTGAAAGTTGACCAAACATGATTACGAATAGGTATCCAACAAAGATGTGGATTTTGATGCGCTTGCCCTGCTTTTCTTGTTGCTAATCAAAAACTAAACTCGTATCTTCGCGATCGATCAAGGTGTAGCTATTGCCTATTCCGGTAATGGTTAGTAAAAGGGAATCCGGTGCGAGTCCGGAGCTGTACCCGTAGCTGTAAGTCCTTGAAGCCCCGGTAAATCTTGTTGCCACTGCCTATCGGATAGGTGGGAAGGTAGCCGACAGAGGGTGGACGAGTCAGAAAACCTGCCATGATTCTGTTATGCGACGTTTCGGGTGAAGACGTTGGTAAACCTAGAATGATTATGCGAGATTTATATCTTATAAGATGCCTGTGCGTGTTTAGCGTATGGTTATTTTCTTTGGGTGTCGTTTCCGGTCAACAGATCGATACGACGGCCTACCACGAACTTTCCGGGGTGGAAGTAGTGGAAAAGGTACGTCCGTCGGTCACCCGTGAAGGTACGCCTTTGCAAATTATGGACCGGGCGGGGATTGATCGGTTGGGTGTACAAGACCTATCCGAGGCCGTGAAACGCTTCTCGGGAGTTACGGTACAGGATTATGGAGGGATCGGAGGCTTGAAAACGGTCTCGGTACGTAGCTTGGGAGCGAAGCATACCGCCGTGAGTTACGATGGGGTGACGATTACGGATGCGCAAAGCGGGCAAGTCGATATCAGCCGTTTCTCTTTGGATAATGTGGAGATGGTCTCCTTGTCGATCGGGCAATCGGATGACATCTTCCAAACGGCAAGGGTGTATGCCTCGGCAGGGGCTTTGAATATAGAAACCGGAAAGCCCACGTTTAAAGATAAATCGTTTAATACTTATCTTAAGGTTAAGGGCGGTTCCTTCGGGCTTTTTAATCCCATGCTGCATTATGATCAAAAATTAGGAAAGCGTTGGAGCGTATCCTTACATGGTGATTTCGTGCGTGCGGATGGACAATATCCCTATACATTAATTAATGGGGAATTGGAAACGAGCGAGGAGCGTAGAAACAGTGATATCCATTCTTACCATTTGGAAAGTAATCTTTTCGGTGATTTAGGCAAGGGAGGCGAACTTTCCTTTAAGGTGTACTATTTTGATTCGGAGCGGGGACTTCCCGGTTCTATTAACTTATACAACAAGAACACTTCGGAGCGATTATGGGATAATAATTTCTTCGTGCAATCAGGGTATAAGAATGTTCTTAATGAGAAATTTACGCTACGGGCCATGGCTAAGTATAATTATGCTTTTACTCGTTATCTAGATGTAAATGATAAATATGCGGCAGGGGAACAAGTCGATTTGAATACACAGAATGAGTATTATGGCTCTGTAGGTTTGCTCTATAGTCCTATAAAGAATGTATCGGCTACGTTAACAACGGATTTAACTCGCTCTATGCTGGACAATAATTTCGTGAACGGTCCTAACCCCAAGCGAATGGCCTCTCAATCGGTACTAGCGGTGCAATATAAGGATGGTCGGTTTACGGCTACCGGAAGTCTATTGGGTACCTATATTACGGATAAGGTAGAACAAGGTGAGAAACCTGCGGATAAAAAACGTTTGTCGCCAGCGGTGAGTTTATCTTGGAGACCTTTTCCGGAGAGTACGTTAAGGGTAAGAGCTTCTTATAAAGATATTTTCCGGGTGCCGACTTTTACGGATCTATATTATCTCCGTATGGGAAATACTAATCTGAAGCCGGAAGAAACCTCTCAATATAATGTAGGCGTAACATGGAGCGGTTCGTGTGGTGATTGGTTGAGGCATTTTAGTGTCTCCGCTGATGGATATTATAACACCGTGAAAGATAAGATTGTGGCATTGCCTACAATGTATATCTGGCGGATGATGAATCTTGGAGAGGTCGATATTAAAGGTGCGGATTTGAATCTTTCGGCACAATTTCCTCTGCCGTTGAAGATGGAATTGCTCTTGGCTTCTACCTATTCCTATCAGTATGCGGTAGATATAACGGATCCGGAGGCCAAAAACTATAAGGATCAGATTCCTTATACGCCTCGTCATTCCGGAACGGTTTCCATTTCCTTGGAGAATCCGTGGGTGAATGTCTCTTATCTATTAACCGCGGTAGGAGATCGTTATGCATTGCCACAGAACATCAACCGGAACAGGATCGACTCCTATATGGAACAAAGTGTTTCCTTAAATAGGGATTTCCGTTTCCGTCATTTTAGCTTACGTCTGCAAGGTGAATTGTTGAATCTCGCGAATGTGAATTATGACGTGATCCAGTATTATCCGATGCCGGGCTGTTCTTGGCGGTTAAGTGTTTGTTTATCTTATTAATAAATTATATAGTAGAACAATGAAAAAGAAAAACTTTATTTACATCTCCGCTTTATGCGCATTGATGTCTTTCTCCTTTGTAGGTTGTAGTGACAGTGATCCTATTCCCGAGCCTTCAACACCGGAAAAACCTTCAACACCGGAAACACCGGAAACACCGGAAGAGCCGGGAGAAGACAACTCCGTGTTCGCCCTCTATTTCTTGAATTCCGGTAAAATGGGAAACAATAATTCCAGCTTGTATATGTATGACGTGGAGAAGGACGAGTTGGTTCCCGATTATTTCTTGGCTCAGAACGGCAGAGGACTGGGAGATACGGCACAAGACATGATCGTTTATGGCGATAAGATGTATATCGCTGTTTATGGTGAATCGACGATTGAGGTAACAGATTTGCATGCTAAATCCATCAAGCAGGTGAAGACCGAGGGACAACCCCGTGCCTTGATCGCGGATGGGGGCAAGGTATATGCTTCCTACTATAACGGCCAGGTAGCCCGCTTGGATACCGCTTCGCTGGAAGTAGAGGCGACTGTTAAGGTGGGACGTAACCCGGAACAAATGGCGGTGGCCAATAAAAAACTGTACGTGGCTAATTCGGGTGGTATGGATTATGCTACGGAGGTTGGTTATGACAAAACCGTGTCGGTCGTAGATTTGGCTTCTTTCACCGAAACCAAGAAACTGGATGTTGTCCTTAATCCGACACTTGTACGTTCTGATGATAAAGGTAATGTATATGTAGTGTCGATGGGTAATTATGCGGAGGTGTTGAATACGTTGCAATATATTGACTCTCGTACGGATGAGGTCAAGGTATTGGAGGCTTGCCCGAACGCTACGGAAATGGACTATCTGGATGGAAAACTATATACCTATTATTCTCAATATGACGCGAATTGGAATAGCGTGACGACTTTTACGAGCTATGATACGAATACCGGTGCGGTGGAGAGTTGGATCAAGGATGGAACCACTATCGCTAAGCCATATAAGTTGAATGTGGCAGGAAGTAATGTATATGTGAGCGAATCTGATTATAAGAATAACGGCGATATTTATGGTTTTGGAACAGACGGTAAACTTGTCAAGAAGTTTGAGGCTGGTTTAAATCCCATGAAAGTAGTCCTCGCTCAAAAAGATAATATCTAATGCGATTACTGATTCTCTTAGGGTTGGCTTTCTGGATGGTGGCATGTACGCCATCCGGGAAGCGAACTTCTTCCGGGGAAGCTATTTCCTCGGATAGTATTCAATATGCCCAAGGTTTCACGATACGGCACTTTGATGCTTATACAATGGTGGAAGTACGTGATCCGTGGGATAGCGCCCGTCTTCTTCAACGTTATTTATTGGTAGACCGGGAAAAGTCGGTTCCAGACGGATTACCCAAAGGCACGATCGTGAAGGTCCCTGTAAAAGATATTGTGGTTTATACTTCTGTCCATGCGGCTATTATTGATCAATTGCACGAAATCAATAAGGTTATAGGTGTTTGTGAGCCTCGTTATATGGATACCCCTGCCATACAAGAGGGCATACAGGCCAGCCGGATCGCTGATTTAGGCGAAGCTACCTCTCCGAATATAGAGAAAATGATAGAGATCGGAGCGGAACTAGTGATCGCTTCCCCGTTTCAGAATAGTAGTTATGGGCCTGTCGAGAAGATAGGGATACCCATTATCGAAGGGGCCGACTATATGGAGGCATTTCCTTTGGGGCGTACGGAGTGGATTCGTTTTTATGGTTTGCTATTCGGAAAGGAGGAAATGGCCGATTCTATATTCAAGGAAACAGAGCGAGCCTATCTGTCTCTAAAGGCCTTAACCGCTAATATAGAGAACCGTCCTACGGTTTTGTCGGAGAAGAAGTTTGGCTCTTCGTGGTATGTACCGGCCGGAGATAGTTATATGGCTCATCTTTTCGAGGATGCCGGAGCGGATTATATGTTTAAGGATTTACCGGGTGCCGGAAGTACCCCCTTAGCGTTTGAGACCGTGTTTGATAAAGCGATCCATGCGGATATCTGGGTTGTTAAATATAATCAATCTTCCGAGATGACCTATAACGATTTACGCTCCGAATATACTCCTTACGAGAACTTCGACGCTTTTAGAAAACAACGGATTTATACCTGTAATACAGGGGTAGTACCCTATTACGAGGAATTTCCTTTACATCCGGAATATCTATTGAAAGATCTAATCTGGATTTTTCATCCGGAGCTAGTATCCGGATATTCACCTCGTTATTTTCATGAAATGTCGTGATTATCTTAATGGTTTCGTATCTTTGTGGCTATGTCGTATTGATGTGAAACAATGATACAGGCCATGGAGATGAGAAAAGTGTATTTAGACACACTCACCAAATTAGCGAAAGGAACAGATGCTGGGATTTACAGGTTGAATCCCGAACGAGTTGAAATCGTGAGTTGTGAGGAAGATGTAAAACGTATTCTTTCTGAATGTAAGAAGACTGGTAAATCTGTAACCTTTAAAGCTGGTGGAACATCTTTATCCGGTCAGACTATCACAGACTCAGTATTGATGGAAATCAGTTCTGATTATGGAGAGGTCAAAATTTCAGGAGATGGGAGTTTAGCTAAATTTCCATGTGGTATAACTGGAGAAGAGGCGAATCGGTGGCTCAGGCCTTATGGCCGTAAACTGGGGCCTAGCCCTGCCTCTATCAAATCCGCACGTATAGGTGGGATCGTAGCGAATAACTCGAGTGGTTCTAGCTATGGTATTATCCATAACTCGTATAATACGATTCGGGATATGGAAATTATCTTGGCGGATGGGACCTTTTTGGATACCTCTTCGTTGGCGAGTCGTAGGGATTTCATGCAAACGCATATAGCCTTATTGGAAAAGCTGATGAATTTCCGTTTGGAGATCTTGTTGAATCCGGACATGGAAGACCGGATTCTATCTAAATATGAGTTGAAGAATACCTGTGGTTATGGAATGAACTCTTTATTGGATTATACCGATCCATACGATATACTCATGCATTTAATGATTGGTTCGGAAGGAACCTTAGGGTTTATTTCTTCGGTTACTTTCGAGACAGTACCCGATGAGTCCTTGAAAGCTTCCGCCTTGATTTATTTCCCCTCTTTGATGGAAGCATGCAGAGCCATAGGCCCGTTACGCCAATGCAAGGTGTCTGCCGCCGAGTTGATGGATCGAAATGCCTTACATGCGGTAGAGGATGAACCGGGGATGCCGGAGATATTACGCTCTTTGCCCGAGGATGCGGTAGCGTTGCTGATCGACACTTCTTCCAATTCGGAAGAAGAACTTCAATTCCAATTCCGGGATATAGAGGAGCGGCTGGCAGATATACAGACTTTATATCCGGTATCATTTACGACCGATCCGACGCTTTACGCTACTTATTGGCGGGTACGAAACGGTTTATTTACTTCCGCTGCGGGAAGGCGCCCCCGGGGGACTGTATCTATCATTGAGGATATCGCTTTCCGGGAAGAGGTCTTAGGTGAGGCTTTGGAGCAAGTGCGTGAAGTCTTGTCGGATTATGGATATGGAAATGCGGTGATGTGGGGGCATTTATTGGATGGAAACGTTCATTTTACGATTTTCCCGGATATAAACGCGCAGGAAGGTATCGATCATTACGCTTCTTTTATGCGTAGCCTTGTAGATGTGGTACTCCACTATAACGGTAGCTTGAAAGCGGAGCATGGTACGGGGCGAAATATGGCCCCATTTGTTAAAGATGAATGGGGGGAGGAGATTTATGAGTTGATGTGGAAGATCAAAAGGCTCTTTGACCCCGAAAATATATTAAATCCGGGTGTCCTTTTAAATCGGGACCCGGATGTGTTCATAAAGAACTTAAAGCAAATACCTTTGGCGAATGAGCTGATCGATAAATGCATCGAGTGTGGTTTTTGCGAGATACAATGTCCGTCAAGGCATGTGACATTGACACCCCGGCAACGTATCGTGATCTATCGGGAATTATCAGCTTTGGCGGAACATGGGGAAACAAACTCTAAACGATATAAAGAACTCAAGAAAGCCTTTAACTATAAAGGTAACGCTACCTGCGCTACCGATGGCCTATGTGCTACGGCATGTCCGGTTGGAATTAATACTGGTTTATTGATAAAAGAGTTACGGTGGAAAGAGAATGGTGCCTTGGCCAATGCTATCGCTTCGGGTATCGCCGGGAATATGGGAGCCGTAACGGGTATGCTTCGTCCTTTGCTTAAGCTACCTCATGCGCTTTCAAAGTTGGTGGGGTATAATGCGTTCGAGAAATTCACCTCTTTCTTGTTTAAAGCTTCCGCTCACAAATTCCCGCTTTGGACTCGATATACACCTTCTGGCGCATCAAAGTTCAAGAAACTGCCTGGTGTAGAGAATGGGATGGAAATGGTTTATTTCCCCTCTTGTATTACCCGTACGATGGGGGCTTCGGCTGATTATGAGGATGTGGATTTCGCGAGTGTAACGGAACAAACAATTGTTTTGTTGACAAGAGCTGGCTTTGCGATTCGTTATCCAGAGAATCTAAGCAAGCTTTGTTGCGGTATGGCTTTTAGCAGTAAGGGGTTCCGGAAACAAGCGACGCGGAAGGCGGAGGAATTGGATGAGGCTTTTTTGCGGGTGAGCGATAACGGCCGCTTGCCTATTTTGTGTGACATGAGCCCTTGCCTGCTGCATATGAGGGAAAACTTGGATAAACGTTTACGATTATATGAACCTGTGGAGTTCGTTTATGACTTTATGCGTGATCGTCTGAACTTTACTAAGTTGCCGGTTGTGGTAGCGGTACACTCCACTTGTAGTACCACGAAGATGGGAGTACAAGACAAACTGCTGGAACTGGCAGGCTTATGCGCGAACCGGGTAGTTTCTCCGGCACAAGTTACTTGTTGCGGTTGGGCGGGCGATCGTGGTTTCTTCTATCCGGAACTAAACGCTTCCGGCCTTCATTATCTGAAATCTAACTTACGTGGAGCGACGGAAGGATATAGTAATAGCCGTACCTGCGAGATTGGTCTGACGATGAATAGTGGCATATCCTATAAGTCGATCATTTATTTAGTGGAAAAGGCTACTCGTGAAAAATGAGAAACCCCGGTTCCGTACAACTGAAATCCGGGGTTTTGTAGTTTGGCATTCTAAATTATAGGGAGTTTTATTTCATAGATTCTTTATCTATATTACGCATAACCATTAAGCATCCCGTAAAAATACATCGGTTTTAATATGTATACTTTTAAGATCCAAGCGAGCCATTGCTCTTTTGATGTATCGATCATCGAGAACGGGAATGATATGTCAGGTTTCTTTTCATAGTCAAATTCGCAGAGCAACACGTGTCCATAATCCGTGACGATCGGGCAAGCGGCATAACCGTTGTATTTCTCGGTCGGCTCTTTGCCTTCCATGAGCGCGATCAGGTTCTTGGCTGCGATAGGCACTTGCACACGGATAGCGGCTGATGTCTTGCTGGTAGGAATACCGGCTACGTCACCTAAAGAAACTATATTTTGATATTTTTTATGTATCAAGGTTTCTTTGTCTACCATTACCCATGCGTCGGCTGCCAACTTGCCTTCTGTCCATCCTAATCCGGCTTCACGAACGAAATCGGGAGCGGACATCGGTGGCGCGAAGTGTAGGAAATCGTAATCCTCTACAAACGGCGTTACGATCTTTTCTTCACCTTTTGTCTCTATCTTCTCGAAGTGTACTTGTTTCGCGGATGTATCCACGCCTTTTACCCGTACATTTAGATTGATAGGTATGTTGCGCTCTTTATATATTTCCAGCAAGCGAGGTGTGAAATACGGGATATCGTATAGCTCCTTCGATGCGGTAAAATAATTCAATTGCAGTTTGTCGCGAGTCCCTTGTTTCCTTGCGTAATGCTCGGATAATAAACAGATCTTTTTGGGAGCGCCACCACATTTATGTTTTGTGTAAGTGTCGGTATAAATACCTTTACCTCCTTTTTTAGCGAATTCTTGAAGAGCTTTCCATGTTTTTTGAGCTCCTTCGAAATCATAAATAGAGTTTGCGTTTCCTTGTCCTAGGGTATCGTGGGTAATGCCCTCCACCTTCTCCCAATTACATTGTAATCCCGGGGTTAGTACTAAAAAGTCGTACGGAATCTTTCCGTTACTTTTGGTCGTTACTTGATTCCATACGGGATCAACCGAGGCGACCGAGTCTTTTATCCATTTTATACCGCTAGGCATGCAATCCTCTTGTTTCTTCCAAACATCTTCCGGCTGGTACACGCCTGAGGCGATCAGAGTGAATCCCGGTTGATAAAACTGACGATCACTGGGGTCAATCAAGGTGATATCTGGTTCATCAAGCCAATGTTTTAATCGGGCAGCCATACTGATACCAGCGGCTCCTCCACCGATAATAACGATTTTACCTTTTGCGCTGCTTGAAAAAGCGTTCGCTTTTCCGGTATTAGCTCCTGCGATCAGTCCTGTCGCTGCTAATAACTTAAAGAAATGCCGTCTGTCGATACCTTTCTTTTCTAGCGCATCTAATTGTTTATCCAGCTCGTGTTTCATCATGTCGAAAGATTTTAAGATTTCATTCGGCGGCAAAGGAAGCACAATAAACTATGGTAGCCATAAAAACGACTACTACACGACTTGCGCAAATGATTTTTTTATTGGATAAGACTACTACAAGACTTTCTCATGCTCCTTTTGTATATATATAATGTGCTGTTATATAGCATATTATATATCAAATAGATTAAAATTATATAAGACTTACTTTTTGCGAGATTCTAAAGTGATGCGATCCGGAAGCCAGAGATACGCTGGCACCTCCTCCAATTCCAACACGATTCTTTCTTCGATCATTCCTTCCGCTTCCTCAAAGCTTCCGACGATGATCAAATCCTCCTTACCATCCTGCGGCTTAATATCGTACGATCAACCGCAATAAGATCTACCACATTTTTTTTATCTCTTCCAGATAAATTAAAGTAAGTCGTGGGAGTGGTTTATTGTGAATATGTAAATATTTAACACATAAATATTTATCCATAATGAATAAAAAAGGAGCGAAAGAATCTTCTAGTTCCATAGGTAGCCCTAAATTCTTATTATGTAAGCTCAATAGTTTTTTTCCATAGTAATCGTTTCTTAATCGAGCAGGATAATCAGGCGATACGAAAACTATTTTTGTTTTTATTTCCTCGTCTGTAAAAACCTCGTTCATTATATCGACAACTGCATCGATACAAGGAGGACATGTTTTCTCTGAAAAACAAAAGAATAATTTTTTATCATTACATAAATTACTTAAGGAGAAAGAATCTAGAGAGTCTGTTCCCCAATAGGCTATTTGATCAAGGCATTCATAGTGTTCATTTTTTAGTTCTTCTCTTTTAAGGATACCCAGACTTTCTTTCTCGTATTCAAAATTGTCAACATACACATCCTTCGGGGATTTTCTAAAATGATTCACGCATTGCATACAAATTATACCTGCCAGTATCCCCAAAAGGAAAATATAAATTGTATTCTCGTTAACCTTCATTTTTGAAAACATATTTTACTAAGACAGGATTCTCTTGTTCCGAATGTGATTGAATAATTTTTTGCTGATCCTCATTTCTTAACTTCTCGGGAAATAGATCATTTAATGGAAGCCCTCCTTCCGGAGTACAGAGGATGAAGTCTTCTCCGAAGTAGATCGGGTAAAGTTGCAAGCCCTCCTTGGTTCGCTCGAATTGAAGCAAGTCATGGTTTTTCCTGTTATAAAACAGTTGGATGTACTTGTTTTTGCGGACTACCATGGCGTATCGATATCTGCTGTTTTGTCCCTGAGAGTCTATTATGTAATTTACGCTCTTAGAGGAATAGACATCCTTTGCGTATTGAATTATTTCTTGCTTGCTCATATTGGGATGGAATTCTAATTTTTCGATGTCATTATTTAAATCACCAAAATCCCAACGATAAAGCTCTGTAAAGGTCGCTCCCGATAGTGAATAAATCGTATTAGTCAAAGACCTTCGAAAAGCGTGTGGAAATGGAAATACACCCCTACAAAATACATCTTTTATGTCTTCAGGAAAATATTCATCGAGTATCTCGTTTCTTGATAGGGAATAAAACTTCAAGCGATGGTCGTAATCGTATGTGAAGAAAGCTATCGTATCCTTGTTTTGGAACTGTAGGCTGTTGTAGGCCCCCGCTATTTCAGGAAGTTTCTTTTTCTCGATGAACTTGCCCCCTAGATCATAGAAAAAGAGAGCGTTGCTGACGGCGCAAAGTACTACAAGGTTCCTGCGGGTCGTATCGATCGCGAAATCTGTTAAGTTTAAATACTCACCCGGGCCGTTTCCTTTCTCGTTAAGCGCGAATTGGAAATGTCCCTCCCTATCGAAAACAAAGATTTGGGATCTCGAATAATCGTGAATATAATATCGATCCTCAAAAAACTTGATTTGGGTTATATTACGGATCAGCGATTCCGGCGTTGTCTCTAACGGAACGAGTTGGATCTCGGAAAATAGATCTTTAGTGGAGATCTCGTCTCGCTCGTCCAAATTCACGGTGATGATATCTGATTCCATATTTTTTTTATCCTTCCATCCCGTACAAGAAAGAAAGAAAAATATGGATATCATCGAAAAATAATAGATGATACTTTTCATGCTTTTTAATCTGGATAACAATGATGTTCTTGCATTCCTGAGAAATAACAATGCACATAATAAATACCACTTATCCAATCTACATTCCAGCAAGTCCCCTCATATCTGCCGCAGCTTATGCCTGGGCCTTGGTCGCCATCCGGGCAAGCATGATCATCACTGTCACCTTCTGCTAAAACATCTACGTTTATAGCGAAAAAGATCAAACTGATTAACGCCGTGAATTTTAAAAATCTCTTTCCCATACATCATTAAATTTAAGTGAAACAAAAGTTTGAATGCAAATATATATATATATTGATAGTGTAATGATTTCCATGTGAAAATTTCCCGGAATAAATTATTCACGTTAGATGTTGAGTTTGTCGAGAGATCATTTTCGGGAAGACTTTTTTACTTCAATACGATCTTGTAGCTTTCTTCCCCTCCGGTAGCCATGTGCAATTTGAGGACGTATAACCAACCCGTCGGGCGTTCTGGTGAGATTCTCGGAAAATATTTTTAGTAGTTCATTAGGAAATCGACAAGATTCGTATCCCCATCAAGAGCTAATCGCTTTCTTAAGCGGTATCTCCTTAGTTCGATAGCCCGTATGGATACATTCATTAACGATGCGATTTCCTTCGTGGAAAGGTTCATGCGGAGTAAGCAACAAATGCGCAAATCGCCAGCCGTTATATCTGCGTATTGCTGGCGTAAACGATCCATGAAATTCTGGTGGGCGCTGTTGAAATAGGTCTCGAACTGTACCCAATCCGCTTGATCGTTCAAGGTAGACTCCATCAAGGAACGTAAACGGGTATATAACTTATTGGGATATCGGTCTCCCAATGTCTCCTTCTGCTTATCCAGTTCTTCCAACAAAGCTTGGATCGCCTCGTTTCTTTTTACCAAAGCCGTAGTCTGGAGAGTAAGCTCATTGTTCTTATTTTGCAACTCCGTTTCCAGCATCTCGCTTCTCATTTGTTGAAGTCTTTGCTGTTCGGCTTGCCGTTCGGCCTCCAGCTTTTCTTGTTCTTTTTCTCGCAGATTCCTTAAATGATACCGAAGCCCTTCTTGAATGGCGAACCATATCAAAGCGACGTAGATCAAATAGGCCCATACGCTATTATACCAAGGAGGGCGAACCGTGATTTGCATCGTGATCTCGGGAAACGGACCCCGGGTCACATATTTACGTATCCTTAGTTCATAAGTCCCTTCCGGAAGTTGTAAGAAGGTAATTTTGCCGTCCTTCTGCCAAGAAGACCAATCGGCGGATACCCCTTCCAGCTTATAACTGATTTGGTGATTGGGGGTGAATACCGTTGTCCCGATGTATAGCGAGAGCTCTTGGAAGTTATGGGGCATGTTGATCCTTTGAGTATCCGGAGATAAATAATGTGTACCTTCTTGATCTTGATACTCGATACGCATAAACCGTGGCATTGTCAATCCTCCTAGGCTTCCTTCTATTAATTGGCGGGTGTTGATTAATAGGGTCCCTTGCATGGCGGATACCAAATCGAGCGAGTCATTCAACGGGATAATCCGTTTGCCATTGGTCACTAGGTTCAAATTGTAATTATCGAATAGAATCCGGCATTTTAAAGTTCCTTTACCGTTTTCCAGATGGAAGAGTCCTGCCTCGTTCTTGGTCGTGAGCCAATACAAATCATCTGGAACCGGGTAAATACTTTCGGCGTTGGCGAATACGCCCAATACGTCTTTATTCTTAAATAAAGTGCTTATCGATAAATGGTTGTCGGCTGTGTCCGGGTGGATATATGAACGCCCTACCTCATCAGACATCGAGGTAAACTTATCACCAAACATCAAGCTCCGGCTGAAGTAGCCGACATTGGTCCGGATATAGAGACGGTTATCCTCTTTTACCGCGTCTTCCAACTTCCCGATCTGGTTTCTTTTACCTAACATGGCGATGGGAGGATTGATATCTATTTGGGAGATACCATTATCCAAAGCTATCCAGATTAAGTTATCATCTTGTACGCAGATGGAGCGTACGATATTATCTTGCAACTGATTGTTGATGTTGAGATGTTGGAAGATCTCCCCTTCGTCGTTGGTGATATAAATACCGGACGTAGATGTTCCCGTGAAATTGAGATCTCCGGCGCTAGCGAAGGAAGTAGGGAACTTTTCCTCGATTTCTTTCGGGATCGTGTAACCCGTCTTTGGATTATCGAAATCGATGTGTGATGGGAGCGTATCGATCGGATGGTATTCCAGATTCCCGAGTTTGTCGTAGAGCCAATACCCTAACGATGATTTGCCTTGGGTATAGATAGAATCGTTCTGGAAAGATACGTTATAAATAGGAGTTTTATCCGGTAAAGGATACGTTTTCCATGTATTCCCGTCGAAAGTAACCAGACCGGAATTATTAGCGACATATAAGATACCATGATGGGAAACCGCTATATCCCAATTCTGGCAACTGGCCTTATAATCATCCACTGAATAATTTTGGACAAGGATAGAGGGAGCGACTACGGACGCACGTAAGGCGAATTTTGCCACTAGGGATAATAATAGGATGAAAGGTAGTCGTCTGTACATGGTCTTTAAACTATAGAGACAAGGCATTAAGCCTTGTCTCTTATATTACACACATGCAAATATAATCAAATTTTGATTACTTGTACTCTTGCCAGCTCTTAATCTGTATATCTTCTACGTTCATATTGCAGAAAGCGTCGATAAAGGCGCTAGCCAGACGTGCGTTTGTGATCAATGGAATGTTATGGTCGATTGCCGCACGGCGGATCTTGTATCCATTCGTCAACTCACGTTTGCTATGATCTTTCGGGATATTTACTACCAGTTCGAAAGCATGCTTGCTGAACATATCCATGATGTTCAAATCGCCTTCCTCATCCGGCCAGCAAACGGTTGTAGCCTTGATTCCGTTATCGTTTAGGAACTTGGCGGTTCCGTGCGTACCATAGATCGTGTATCCTTTGGCATCTAGCATACGGCAAGGCTCCAATAAATCAACCTTGCTTTTGGCGGCACCGGAAGATACTAAAATGTTCTTCTTAGGAATACTGTTGCCTACGGCGATCATAGCGGAAAGTAAAGCCTCGTTGAAATCGTCGCCGATACAACCTACCTCGCCGGTAGAGCTCATGTCCACGCCTAATACGGGGTCTGCCTTGTGCAGACGGGCGAATGAGAACTGGGAAGCCTTGATGCCGATCCAGTCGATATCGAACGCGCTCTTATCCGGTTGCGTGTACGGAGCGTCCAGCATGATGCGGGTAGCTGTCTCGATAAAGTTGCGTTTCAATACTTTAGATACAAACGGGAAGCTACGTGAGGCACGTAAGTTACATTCGATTACTTTCACGAAGTTATTCTTCGCCAAGAACTGGATATTGAACGGACCGCTGATATTTAATTCCTTAGCGATCATCTTGCTTACTTTCTTGATACGGCGGGCTGTCTCGAAGTAAATCTTCTGAGCCGGGAACACCAAGGTAGCGTCACCGGAGTGAACACCGGCGAACTCGATATGCTCGGAGATAGCGTACTCAACCACCTCGCCATTCATAGCGACAGCGTCGAACTCGATCTCTTTCGTTCCTTGCATAAACTCGGATACGACCACCGGATATTCTTTGGAAACCTTAGCGGCCAAATCCAAGAACTCGATCATCTGCTCTTTCGTATGGCAAACGTTCATAGCCGCACCGGACAATACGTAAGACGGACGGATCAAGATCGGGAAATCTACTTTCTCGATAAACGCGTCGATCTCTTCCATGCTGGTAAGCTCCGCCCAACGAGGTTGGTCGATACTTAGCGAATCCAACATTGCGGAGAATTTATGACGGTTCTCGGCACGGTCGATCGATAGCGGGGAAGTACCCAATACCGGAACATTCTGGCGGTACAGTTTCATCGCCAAGTTGTTCGGGATCTGTCCACCTACGGAGACGATCACACCCTTCGGCAATTCCAGATCGATCACGTCTAGCACACGCTCGAACGAAAGCTCGTCGAAGTAAAGGCGGTCGCACATATCGTAGTCGGTGGATACGGTCTCCGGGTTATAGTTGATCATGATCGATTTGTAACCTAGCTTACGAGCGGTTTGGGCGGCATTCACCGAACACCAGTCGAACTCAACGGACGAGCCGATACGATAAGCCCCGGAACCCAAGATAATCACGTTTTTCTCATTCGGGTAGTAGGTGATATCGTGCGGTGTTCCGTCGTAAGTCATATATAGATAGTTGGTCAATTCCGGATGCTCGGAAGCGATCGTGTTGATACGTTTCACGGTAGGGAGAATGCCCATTTTCTTACGCAAGTTACGTACGCGGATATTCTCTTTCTCCATATTGCCTTCCGGGTCCTCTACGTAACGAGCGATCTGGAAGTCTGAGAAACCAAGGCGTTTCGCCTCTTTCAATACATCCTCCGGAAGATCCTCGATCTTGTTGTAACCTTTCAATACCTGGGCGTAATCCACGATATTCTTTAAGCCTTCCAAGAACCAGCGTGTGATCTTTGACAACTCATGTATCTTGTCTACGCTATATCCTTGTTCCAGGGCTTGTGCCACGGCGAAGATACGCAAGTCGGTAGGGTTCGCCAACTCCTCGTCCAGATTGTCGAAGGTGATGTCGTTATTTCCTACGAAACCATGCATGCCTTGTCCGATCATACGAAGACCCTTCTGCATGATCTCCTCGAAGCTCTTACCGATAGACATGATCTCGCCGACGGATTTCATGCTGGAACCGATCTGGCGGCTGACACCCACGAACTTCGTCAAGTCCCAACGAGGGATCTTCACGATCATATAATCTACCTCCGGCGCTTTGTACGCGGAGTTTGGGGTACCCATCTCGCCGATCTCGTCCAATCCGTAGCCCAACGCCAACTTCGCGGCGACGAAAGCCAATGGATAACCGCTGGCCTTGGATGCCAAGGCGGAAGAACGGCTCAAACGAGCGTTCACCTCGATCACGCGGTAATCGCAAGTCTCGGAGTTGAAAGCGTATTGGATATTACATTCACCCACGATACCTAAGTGGCGGATCGTCTTGGTAGAAAGTTCCTTCAACAGGTCTAATTCTTTTTCTGTCAGGGAGCAAGTCGGAGCTACTACGATACTCTCGCCGGTGTGTACGCCTAGCGGGTCAACGTTCTCCATACTCACTACCGTGAAGCAGTGGTCGTTCTTGTCGCGGATCACCTCGAACTCGATCTCTTTCCAACCCTTCAACGATTCCTCGACCAAGATCTGGGATGAGTAAGCGAAGGCGCTTTCCGCCAACGTGCGAAGCTCGGCCTCGTCCTTGCAAATACCACTACCCATACCACCTAGTGCGTAAGCGGAACGGATCATTATCGGGAAACCGATCTTGTAAGCGGCAGCCACGGCATCTTCCATGCTTTCTACGGCTTGGCTGATCGGGGTCTTCACTTCTATCTCATTCAGTTTCTTAACAAATAGGTCACGGTCCTCGGTGTACATGATAGCCTCAACGGATGTACCCAATACTTTCACGTCGTATTTAGCCAACGTACCGCTGGTGTAAAGTTGAGTACCGCAGTTCAAAGCGGTCTGGCCGCCAAACGCCAATAGGATTCCGTCCGGTTGTTCTTTTTTGATAACTTCCTCCACGAAGTAAGGAGTGATAGGCAAGAAATACACCTTATCGGCTACTCCCTCGGATGTTTGGATCGTCGCGATGTTCGGATTTAGCAATACGGTACTGATCCCTTCTTCTTTCAGAGCCTTTAACGCTTGCGAACCAGAGTAGTCAAACTCCCCGGCTTGTCCGATCTTCAGGGCACCCGAGCCCAGAACAATCACCTTTTTGATATCACTTTTCGACATAGTAATTTGGGTTGTTTTATTTGTTATAATGATTTTATAGAATGTTATACCTTATATATTATATCACCGTACTGACGGGCGCAAAAAAAATGCGTTAGTAAAAGTAACCAACGCATCTTATATAACCAAATTATAATCCCGTAAAATAGAGAAAAGAGCCTCAACCTCCGACATATAACCGGAATAGAACTTCGGATTGTCCTTATGTGTCTTGTTCGTCATGTGCTCTCTTCAGAAATTTCGGCAAAGGTATAAGTTTTGTTTGAAAGAACAAATTTTGAAGGCATATTAATTTGCCGGTTTTTCGCCAAGACATCATATGAATGTTAGGTATGACCGAATTCCTCTCGGCAGAAAGCATTGATGTCATCGTAATTGACCGGACGGTTAGGTCTGAATTTTTTGGCATAAGCCTCCATGAATGTCTCGTCGATATGCTCGCATTTGCGAAATTGCTCTTCCACGATCTCGTAGGTCAGTTGGAAGCGGTTTTCGCTCAAAAACAGGTAAAGATTCAATACGCTGGCCACTTGATCGCTGAAATTGGCTTTGTTTTTGCTAAATGTCTCGTCTTTGGCTATATAGGTCTTCATTAAGAAATAGTGAGGTATGAGGGGGTGAATAATGGCGAAACCATGTCTGGATACGGAGTAGGTCAGGTTTTCATCGACATCGTATTCAATAGCGTTCCCGGTTCTCCATAAATAGTCTTCTATTACGTTTCCGCCCGATAGATCGAGACCATTCGGAATCAACAAGCGTTCCTTGTAGCGTTGGATGAAATGGTGGGTGAACTCACGTGCGGAGTGACGGTTCCTCGCGTTGGAATAAAAGGATATATATGTGTTTTTGACACCGGGTATCGTGATATAAGTTAGGCTGGCTACCATGTTGCATTGGATGGAAAGCGCCAACGTCCAATGGTTGTTGTTTTGGCTCTTAAATGTTAAGTGACGGGGGGCGATGGGATATCTGCGCAACAATTTCGAACAAATGATCTTGCATGCATCCCGCGCATAGGATTCAGCCGCCATTTCGATCTTGGGAATTAGTCTCCAATAATCTGTTTTTAGTTCTTGCAACTTGTTCTCTGCTGACATATCATGTACAATCATGGCTTTATGATTTGATTTGATACAAAAATATACTTCTTTATGGTTTCTGCCTAAGAAACTGTTTTGTTTTTTTTCAGCCCCTGCACTTCGAGGATCAATACGTCCAAGACTAGGGCTGACCGCTTTGCTACACGCTTTCCATACTGAATTCCTAAAATGGTACATCAAAGCGTTGATGAATAGAAAGTTTCATTGCCAGTGCTTTGCCATCGTGGTGTTTCTCGGATTAAATGATTGAACATTATCTCACTTTTTATTTCTATATTTGTTTCCATAATTAGAAAAAAGAAAGCTTATGGCACGAATAACGATTCCTTATGCGGTGGCAGATTTCGTAGAAATGCGTGAACGTGATTTCTACTATGTGGACAAGACCGATTTTATCCCGGGCTTGGAAGATTATAAAGCCCCTGTTTTCCTCCGCCCCCGGCGTTTCGGCAAGAGCTTGTTTGTCTCTACCTTGGCGTGTTACTACGACCGCACCAAGGCCGGCCGGTTCGAGGAACTCTTTGGCGGGACTTGGATCGGGGAGCACCCGACGGAGGAACATAATCGTTATATGATCGTGCGCTATGATTTCTCCAAGATGGTGATGGCCGATGACATGGAAGGGCTGGAGTGTAACTTCAATCGTTTGAACTGTTCTCCGGTGGAAATTATGGTGACGCATAACCGTGACGTGTTCAAGGACTTTCAGTTCTCTAGCCGTGATGATGCTTCCCAGATGCTTGAGGAGGTCTTGGGATACGTCCGCGAGCATGGACTGCCTAAAGTGTATGTGCTGATCGATGAGTACGATAATTTCACCAATCAGTTGTTGACGGCCTACAAGGATCCGCTCTATGAGCAGGTAACCACGAAGGATAGTTTCCTGCGTACTTTCTTTAAGGTGATCAAGGCGGGTATCGGCGAAGGTAGTATCCGTACGTGTTTCTGCACGGGAGTGCTTCCTGTCACGATGGACGATTTGACAAGCGGGTATAATATAGCGGAGATCTTGACACTGGAACCGGATTTTCTGAATATGCTGGGATTTACGTATGATGAAGCAACCGCTTACTTACGTTATGTGCTCGATAAATATACCGAGGGACAGGAGAGGTTCGAGGAAATTTGGGAACTGATCGTAAACAATTACGATGGCTACCGCTTCTTACCAGAAACTGAGCCCTTGTTCAACTCCACCATCCTGACCTATTTCCTCAAGAAATTCGCTGTTCGCAAAGGCATGATCCCTAGTGAGCTGGTGGATGAGAACCTGCGTACGGATATCGGTTGGATTCGTCGTCTGACTCTTTCCCTTGAGAACGCCAAGGAGATGCTGGACGCGTTGGTGATCGACAATGAGTTGTCCTACAACGTTTCCGACCTGTCCAGCAAGTTCAACAAGCGGAAATTCTTCGACAAGAACTTCTATCCTATCAGCCTCTTTTATCTGGGCATGACCACGCTGCGGAATAATTACCGCATGGTGCTACCCAACCTCACGATGCGCAGCATCTACATGGACTATTACAACGAGATGAATCATATAGAGGGAAACGCCCAACGCTATGTTCCCACTTACGAGCGTTTCACGGAAGAGCGTCGTTTCGAGTCGCTCGTGCAAAACTACTTCGAGCAATACCTCGGGCAGTTTCCGGCGCAGGTGTTCGACAAGATCAACGAGAATTTCATCCGCTGCTCCTTCTTCGAGCTTTGTTCCCGTTACCTGAGCAGCTGCTATACGTTTGCCATAGAGCAGAACAATTCGGCGGGCCGTTCCGATTTCGAGATGACCGGTATCCCCGGTACGGACTATTACAAGGATGACCGGTTGGTGGAGTTTAAGTATTTCAAGGCGAAAGAGGCGGAGCGCATGCTGGCGCTCAACGATCCCCGTCCCGAGGACGTGGCGCAAGTACTCGCCTACGCCAAGGATACCAACGAGAAGTTCCCTCTCTATCATGTCCGTTCCTACATTGTATATATCTGTGCCAACAAGGGATGGAAGTGCTGGGAGGTGACTCCAGGATGTTTTTCCTAGAAATTTAGGAGAAGAATAGGTATGATATAAGATCTTGCTTATAAGTCTATTATAGTTTCCTCTAATTTCCATAGTAGGACACTGCCGTTTCCATAGCAGGACACTGTAGTGTCCATTAGTGGACACTACAGTGTCCTGCTATGGAAACGGAGGTCTCTTTAGGAAGGAATGGGCAATTAAGCCGGTAGCTCCAACTGATTTGTTCTTATGTTTTGGAATAGGAGTGTTTACGCATGCGACCTGCCTTGTGGATTTACGAGGCAGGTCGCATAAAGATAGCTCTTATCAAGTATTTATTTCTCCGTCACGTTCCATCCTGAAAGAATACCTCCGTAGAAGTAGAAGTCTACGCAGAAGGTCTTCCCCGTGTTCAGCTCTTTTACCTCGTAGTATTTCGTGGCTCCTTGCTCTTTCACCAGTTTATAGTCGGCGATGTTGGGCGTAGGGACGTTGGCTAGTTCTTGGATCTTCGCGTTGATCATGCCAAGGATACGCATGTTCTCGAACGGATCGGTTACTTTCGGGTTCTTGACCAAGGCCGGGTTCACCCCGTTGTTCTGTGTACGGGCCGCACGGATGCTATCCGTATAGGCGCGAAACAAGGCCCGTTGTTCCGGCGTGCGCAAAGAGGATACCGTAAATATGGCGACACCTTCCGCCCCATGATTGAGCGCGGCGTTCATCGCCTCCTGTATGTCGTCGCCCGCCATCAATCCGCAATATAGCGTGGTATTCGGGTTCTTATCCCGCGCGTCCTCGATCATACAGTCGGATACGAAGCTGATATCTTTCGTATAGAAGTTGTGATATACCATCGGGAACACAATATCCAAGTTCCATTTACCCCAGTCCTGGCGAACCATCTTGGATGCCATCTTGGGCGTTGGGAACGGGGAGGCCGCCATCTTCTTGCCATGCGAGTGAACCACCTCGGCGATCATGTTGGCCACCTCCGTGATCTGGTCGCAACGGAACTGGAGCCATTTCTCATCTTGCGAGGGATCTTCCTGCTCGCGTGGGTCATATCCGTAAGCGGTCTTGAACTTCTCGATCATAGCCGGGTGATAACCAAAATCCCATTGCGGATATTCTTGGTCTTGCACGATACCGTATCTCGGCCAAAGGGTGGTGGGGAGGATGACATCCACGAAGCGGTGATAATCGATAGCGATACCGTTCAAACCCTCTACCTCGCAGTAAGCCTCGATTTTCTTCTTGATAAACTCCCGTACCTCAGGAAGGGCGGGACACATGAATTTGTAGTAATTCACGTAGGCGGTGGTATCGGCCAAGCTTTGTCCGTCGCGGTTTACGCTGAACCATTCGGGATGTTCTTTTAAGATAGCGTCTCGGTCGTGTTCCAGATTCATCGTCCATAACCAGGCGTAGACCTCTATCCCCTGTTTCTGGGCGATGGGGATAGCGATGCGGTAATCATCCGGAGTAGGGGCGTTTAGCATGACACCGTCTATCCCTACCTCGTTCATTACCGTGCAGATGGAATCGAAATTCATTCCGGGCCGGTAATCCATCCAAGTCCAGAACATCGGATAAGCCTCTTTTGTGCCCTTTTCCGGGGAACTGCAAGCCCCCACGCAGCAAGCCCCCAGCAGCAATACTAAATAATTTATGTGTCTCATAAGTTTAGTGAATTAGATAAACAATTTATCCGCTAAAGATACGTATTCTTGTTTAACGCTGTCCTTTCTTCAGCGTAAATATCGGCAAATAAAGGAAGATGCCTAGGATGGACATGATGAGGCCGCCTATTGTTCCGGCGGCGAGCGGGAACCAAAAGGCTTCTTTATCGGTACCGAGCATGAACGGGATAAATCCGAGTATGGTCGATATAACGGTTAGGAATATCGGGGTGATCTTGGCGTTCCATGCCTTTAGATAAGCACGGATTGGGGAGATAGCGGGTATCCGTTCCCGAATTTGGTTATATTCGTTTAAGATATAGATACTGGCGTTTACCGTGATACCGCATAATAAGACGAAGGAGGCGAACCCACCTTGATCGAAGTTCAGCTTGAACCAATAGAAGGTCAGGAATACCCCGATATAAGAGATCGGAATGACAAAGATGACCGCCAGCGGTTGTTTCAAGGAATTGAACAAGATACTGGTGGTGAAGAAAATAATGATGATGATCAAGAACAATAACGCGTATTGTTTATTGTCCTTCTGATCCCACGACCAATAGCTCTTTTCCGCTTTCGCCGTATATCCCATAGGCAAGATTTGGTTGAACTCCCTGAGTTCCCTTTTCTGTATCTTCTCGCCTTGTGAGGAAGCGCCGATATATTCATATTGCAGGCAAAGCCTGTATTGCTGGTTTACTTTCGCTATCTGTTGAGGGGTCTGGCTTTTCTCGACGGTAGCGAGTTCGGATAACTTATAGGATTTATCACGAATGGATTGAGGTACATATTGCATACTCCAGATATCGAACTCCTTTGATTGGCGGGAAGAGAGCTTTAGCTTTTCCGTCTCGTTATCAACGACAATGGTACCCGCATAGATATCTTTACCGAAAACGGGGCGGATAGAAGCGAATAAGTCGATCGGCAATATATCCGCTTGTGCCATACGGGCTTTATTCAGGTTAAAGTAAAATTCCTGATAATCATCCTTCCACCAAGAGAACTCTGAATTGATCAATACCTCCTTGATACGGCGATAGGTAAGCAATTTCTCCCGTAGTTTCTCCGCCCATTCATACAGCTCGTCATAATTATATCCGTACATCTCGATGCGGAAAGAACCCGCGTTCTCACGTACGTCGTTGCTGAAACCTTGGTCCATAAGTCCCCATACGCCCCAACTTCCGCCACCTAGCTCCAACGCTTTGCTAATTACCCGGCTTTTCAAGGTGTAGGGGAAACCACTCCGCTCGTTCTCACGGGTGAAATAGACGTTGATGCTGGCTTGGCGTGCATTATAGATACTGGTCTGGAATTGCCGTATTTCCTTATAGGTACTCAAGTAAGCCTCCATTCGGTTGATCAAGTGGTTCATTTGGTCTAGGGTCGTACCGTTCGGCATGGAAGCGCTGATACTTAATACCGTTTCCTCATTCCGGGTAAAATAACTTCCCTCGTACACCTTTTGGACAAATAGGCGCAAGGTTCCCCCTAAGCTCTTATCGACGATAGGCTTTATCGTTTCTTTCCAAATATCTTTCGCCGCGAACTCATTGTAGCGAGCGATCCATAAAGAGTCCCTCGCGGATAGATCCTTCTCTTCCGGCTCGATCTTCTCCGGCAATAAAAATATCGGTAGTCCGAAAGCCAATACGAGAATAAGGCAGGCCAGCTTTTTCCAGTTGCAAAGGAAACCGATCTGCGCCTGGTAATAATGAGTGAAATAGACCGGGAAACGGTG
>JAQVCX010000047.1 GCA_028689545.1 Parabacteroides sp. | reverse complement strand
GTGCCGCGTCTCTACAACCTAGCTACAGTCATGTAATTACAACGTATTCTTAAGGGATGAAAGGTAAAATAATCCATATACTCAAATCCTCACATGGTCGATCCCCAACAATTTACGGAACCCGACTGCGGCGGCAAAGCAGAGTGGAATGCCTATGATACAAACCAGCGCCAAGCGCACTAACGGAGGAACCGGAAGCAACTCCGCCGCGAAGACGCATCCTATCACCACAAACGGATGAATAATATAGAACGAATAGCTATTAAGGGATAAGCTTCGAATAAAAGGGGAGGGTGCGTTAAAATAGTTTTTCCCCAACGCAAGCAGGGAATAACAAAGCCCCACGCATATCACAGGTTCCCACATCGCGTAAAACAAGGCGTTACGATTCCAGCCACCGGAGAAATCGCCCATACGATCCGCATTCGTCGCCACCATATAGAGCAAGGCCGGAATTCCCAATAGCAATACGATCGCAAGCCAACAATAGGCCTCTCGCATTCGCAAACGTTCCAGCCATTGGTTGCGATAGGCCACGATACCTAGAAAATACATAGCCACGTAAAGCGGATAATAGCCCAGTTGCAAACCCATCACAGAAGTACCCACCGGTATCCGTAAGCGGATCAAGAATGCGGCGATCCCCATCAAGAGAATAAATACGACGGCCTCGACCCACGTAAACCCCTCGCGCTTGATAGCCCAATGCCTACCACTAAAATGCCGATAAGTCACATAAGCAGACTCAAAGACAAGCAACGTAAAGACAAACCACATCGGTCCAAACGCCGGATCACCCCATACACCCCATATCCAGTACACGAGAAGAGGATCCAGCACAAAATAGAAAAGGAGCAACGGGATTCCCAGCCTATTCAACCGATCCCACAAGAACCCCCTTACCCCCTTCCTATCGAAGGAAGCCGGCAAGAAATAAGCCGATATAAAAAAGAAATGGCTCATGAAATAAGACTGATCCACCGCCATGCTAGCTGACAGCAATCCCTGTGTCAATCCGGAAGTTGCCTCCCCCGACACGTAATACCATCCCCCCGATGCCCCAAAAGCGATGGCAGAGTGATGGTAAAAAACCAGCATCGTCAAGAATACCCGTATCAGATCTAAATAGTAAACGCGCTTCATAACATTTTTGCTTTAAAGATACGGAGAAATACACTTCGTGCGCAAATTATTATGATGAACGGTTAATTTTCATCCACCATTTGCCGATAAACACAGAACCTTACCAGAAGCGACTGGCCTCCGATAAGGTATTTGTTAAAAGCCTAAGGCAAAGAAAACGTAGCCAGAACAGCCTTATGATCTGAAGGCCAAACATCTATTGGTTCCCAGAAAGAGTCATTACTGTCATTCTCAACTCGTTTACCATTCTTGATAGAGCCGCTTGGACCCATTATCTGAGCCGAACGTAAAGAGAGTTTATCATCTGGCCAAAAATAAATAAAGTCAATTCGTTCTCGATCATCCGAGTCTGAAGCCCACGCAAGCGATCTCAGATCCGCATCCACATTATCTGAAGGATAAGTAATCCCGGGATTGGAGACAGGATCGGGATACATCTCTCGAAAAGCATCCTTATATCCTTGTTTCATTAATAACAGAGAACAAGGCCAAGGTACTACCAAACCTCGATGATCTCGAAGTTCTTTGGTATCTGCCATCCAGTCTAGATGAGAAGGCTCATTAAAATCACCGGCAATAATCACCCCATGCGCTTGATCTAATTCTTTTTGTCCATCCACAATCAAATACAATAACGCCTCCTCTCGTTTAGAGCTTCGGTTGCACGCAAGAATAGAATCGACCTCCTCAATCGGTGCCGGCAACTTTTGAAACGTTGTCCCATCATAGCCCCGCGGCAAATAACAAGCATAGTGCGTATAATCCAAATGGCATGAATAAGCCGCTATTATATAATCATCAACCGCCAAAACTGCTTTTATTATAGAGCCCCTATCTCCCGATAAAGGATATACGATCTCTTGTCTTATGATCTTATGCTTGGAGAGTATGCCGACATCTGTAGAGTTTGTCTCGCCATAATAAGTAGCGCCTTTCTCTTTTAAATACCGCCTTAAAGCCGGAATGAACTCTATTCCATGGTAATTACGGACCTCACTTAAACATACGACATCCGGATTCACTCGTAAGATTTCATTCCCTATAGCCTCAAAACCATTGGGTACCATGGTTCCCTCCTGCCATATATTCATTTGTAAGACACACAAGTCTTTTTCTTTTTGTTCACGGCATCCCGCTAAGAGCAGGATACCGCAAACAAAAGCTAGTATTATCCTCATACCTAACAATGAATATTATTTAAGTATCCACATTTTACTATTTACCGCATCCTCTCCATTATACTGGCGGCCAACAGCTGCTTCTACATTCTCCGTATTAAAATCATATTCAGTTTGTGGGTACATCCAGCGAACCGGAATTTTATCCTTTTCCGAATTTAAGTTCGATTCAGGGTTAATCGGAAGCTTAGGATAACCTGTCCTACGATAATCATAATAGGCCGCCCAGGGCAATTGCATGAAACTTGCTAGATACTTTTGTTGTATCACTTGCGATATCTGGTGTTCTTGATTGCCAGACAATTTAACGGATGATTGTCCTAAATACGACTGAATGTACTCATCCGTTATCAAACGCCCATGATTATACACGTCATTTCCAGAAGTATTATCACCCGTAAATAACATGGCCGCCTCAATACCTTTACTGTAGAAACTTGAGGCATCCGACTGGATCCAGCCCCGAATGGCAGCCTCCGCTAAAATAAAATTCTGTTCCGCATAACCTACAAATATGTAAGGCTCGCAAGCAGGCAACTCTGAATAACGACGATTTAAACCGGAATATTCACCTGCCGTATATTGTGTCCCAACATATGTGAAAGTCTTAGAAGGATCGATTCCAATATAAGCCTCCCAAGCGTCCGGGTTCACTCCTTCATCTATTTTTGATTTCGCCGGTTCCGCATAATAGAACAGACGGTAATCCTTAAGCTCCTTCAAGAAATCCACCATTACAGAAGAGACGATTCCATAATTAGCCTGCTTCGATACGGTATAGTGAAAAGGATATTTTTGGTTTGCCTTATCTGAGAATATTTTACAAAAATTATCTGCGTTCGATTCTAGCAAATGGCCTTGTTTATATAAGGCGGCGAAAGTTTCCTTCACATTGATATTTCCTACTTTCTCTTTAGAGCTTAAAGCCATCAATATCTTCAGACGGAAAGCATTAACCGTTTTAAGCCATTTGTTCACATCTCCCTTAAAGACAGGATCACCCGCAAAATCGGAGGCATTACTGAACAACTCAGCAGAAGTAGCCAAATCAGTCAAGATACCCGCCAACACCTGCTCTTGCGTATCAAACACGGGTTTTAAATTATTGTTCTCGCCCTCCAGTATTTGGGAATAAGGAATATCCCCCACCTTCATCGTGTATGAGAACAGATGATAAGACTTAATAAACAAAGCCAAGCCCTCATAGGCATTCTTTTCATCTTTATCCGCTAGCTCCACCATCTTCCGGGCATTTGTCAAGGACGCATATTTACTGAAATCGATACGCCCAAAATAATTATAAACATAATCTTCGACACCACCACCCCACAAAAGTTGTTTAGACACAAAATTATCATGCACAAAATGCTTATCGTCGATAGGGCTCTCTATATTGATGATCAAAGGGGTAGCCAACATAGCCGGAGTAACGGTATTAGGGGTATCCGGATTCGTATTGATATCATCAAAACTAGTACAAGCCCCAAGGCTCAAGAGCAATAAGTTTATCGCTATATATTTAATTCTCTTCATGACAAATCTCCTTTAAAAATTCACTTTCAGATTAAAACCAACCATTCGGATAGATGGAGAAGCTAACTCCTCTTTTCCTCGATCCGGATCCGCATATTTGAAATCCTTCGTCCAAACAAACAAATTGTTACCAATAGCGGAAACAGAGGCAGACACCATACCTAATTTAGAACATACAGAACCCGGCAAGTCATACGTGATGGATACCTCACGCAATTTCACGAAAGTCTGCTTTAAGTAATTTTGCGGACGGCCCTCTCCTACCCATGAATGATAAGATTGCACATAAGCCTCATACGACACCTCCGTATCATTTGGAGCAAAGACACGAGTATCCTTGATAATCTTACCATCCGTATCATACTCCACGCTTCCGGAAAGGATCTTCACACCTTCACCTACATAGTTTTTCTTTCCATTCACCACTTCATCATAACGCCATTGGTTATCCGACTCTATATGCGAACCCGCATTCCAGAGTATTTGATTAGTCCACGAATATGCTACACCTCCAATCCGGCCATCTATCGCTATATTCATTGAAAAATCCTTATATTTAAATGTATTACTTAAGCCAAAAAACCAATCAGGATCGCTATTACCTAATTTCGTCTTATAAGGACTTTTCACCGGAAGACCATTCTCATGCACGATATTCCCCGAGGGATCACGTACCCAATCATTGATCTCGATCCAGTCCCAACGCTCACCCGCATTCACCCAATCTTTCTTCGCCGAATAGACTGGATCTATCTTATTATATGTATTACGATCTAAAGCCCAATTCGCCATTAAATTCCATTGAAAATCTTTATTTTGAATCGGCTTAGCTCCAACTGTTACCTCTACGCCCTTGCGCAACAACTCCTCATCGATATTTATCAATGTACTATTGAATCCAGAAGTTGGACTTACTCCCGCATATTTAGCGAAGTTATAGCTCAGCTTATTGTAATAGGTGACATCCATCCATAAGCGATTTTTCAAGAAATGGGCCGCCATACCAAGTTCAAAAGAGTTGGATGTTTGAGGCAGCACATTAGTTCCGCGTACGGATTCCGGATAGTAAGCCCCATTCATGCCATCCCATATATTGATAGAAGTAGAATAAGCAGTATTTGTGTCGTAAACCCCTAAATCACTTTTTGTCTGTGTCCATGAACTACGGATCTTCCACATACTTAACCAGTCTGGATTCCGGAAAAATTCAGAAAGGATCACGCTCCCCGATATAGAAGGATAGAAATAAGAGCGAGAATCTTTCGCCAAAGTAGAAGACCAATCATTTCGTCCCGTGACATCCAAAAAAACTGTATTTCTCCAAGAGACGGAAGCCTTCCCATAAATACTATTCACCTGTTTCCTATAATAATCACTAGAAACCCGGGTAGGATCAACAGAAGCTTTCAGGGAATAAAACTCGGGGACACTCAATCCATTACTAGTCTCTCCCAACAAGGTATCGCTATTATAGTAATACACCGTTCCTCCAATGAAACCATCAACACGCCAGTCTCCCCAGGCCTTATCTGCCAATAACATAAAATCGGTATTCGAGCTTAACCCTCCTCTTTTCTTCAAGCCATAATAACCATTCTTCGACCAACCGCCACAAGCACCAATCGGGTTTCTCCACTCTTCACGACCGGTATAGACATCCAAACCCGTACGGAAAGAGGCTTTTAACCAAGGCGTAAATTCATAATTCGCTGATAAATAGCCATTCGTCATATGATAATTATCCGAGTGAATATTCTCATTCGCTGCCATCCAAGGATTATCATACCAAGTCTTATCCATCCAGTTTTGCTCCTGCCCCGGTTTTACCCAATAGTTTCGAAAATCCCGGATATCATATTCCGTTCCCATCCAAACTACGATGTTATACATATAACTACCTCCTCCGTAAAAACCGGTTCCGTAATTCTGAGGGTAAAAACGGTTATTATAAGTCAAACCTCCTTGAAACTCAAAATCCCCTAATTTCAACTCTCCATTCACGGAATAAGTCAGTTTGTGCAACTTTGTATTCTCATACTGACCTTTATTATAGACATGCGACAAGGAAGTCCTGAAACTTCCATATTTACCTCTCTGCGATATGGAAATATTATTATTGGTCACAAAGCTGGACTCCAAGAAGTTCTTGAAATTATCCTTTCCTTTGGAGGTAAGTTCCATCTCCTCCCATTCATAAGTCTGAGGATTATACATGGTCGCCTTACGTCCCATATCTAGTTTATCCCCCCATACCACATCACCAGAGCCATATTTACCACCACGGCCGGAGCTATAGGCCGTTTGCACCTCTGGAAATTTCAAGAAACCCGCCTTAAACATCGTACTGCTATTCACGGTGATACTAAGTCCCTCTTCTTTTGCTTTCTTTGTGGTAACCATGATAGCGCCGGCACCTCCTCTAGCGCCATATAAAGCAGAGGCAGAAGCACCTTTCAATACATCCACCGACTCAATATCATCCGAAGATATATCTCGCAACGATACATTCTTATAAGGTACACCATCCACTACCAGCAACGGGGTCTCACCACGCAAGGAAAGAACCGGTTCATCATTAAACTCCGGACTAATCTTCACATTCAAACCCGCGACCTTTCCCGTAAGAGAAGACGAGAAATCCACCGACTTGACTGTCTCGAAACTAGCGCCATTCACTTTTTGAACAGCATAACCCAACGCCTTCTCTTCTCGCTTAATACCTAAAGCCGTCACGATCACCTCACTCAAGGCTTTCGAGTCCTCAACCAGCGTCACCTGGATCATTTTATTCCCGGCCACTTTCACCTCTTGCGAAATATATCCTATATAAGATATTTGAAGAATAGCATTTGGGGATATATTCAATCCAAACCGACCGTCCAAATCCGTAATCACCCCGTTAGAGGTAGACTTTTCTATGATGTTGGCACCCACTATCGGTTCCCCTTTCTCATCCAATACCTGCCCAATAATTTTCCCTGAGGTAGGAGATTGCTTAGGATCCATTATAGGAACTATAACAATGTGATTATTTTCTATCCGATAACTCATGTTAGTCCCTTTCAATATCTCATCCAGTAATTCAGACAAGACCTTATCATGAGCTTCTACCTTTATTTGCCTAGTGGTATTTAATTTACTTTGATTAAAGTCAATAGACATTTTAGTCTGCCGTTCTATTTCCTTGAAAACTTTTTGTATCGTGATTTTACCTTGAGGCAATACGATCTTTTGAGTCTGCGCACTTACCACGCTTGAAACCGCAATAAAAACAGACAACAAGAATGTTTTATAATTAAAAATCATATCTTTGTATATTAGATTTAATTTAATTGTGAGTAATCTCTTTCTGTGAAAACTTTAAGGTTAAGTCTATGTCAGGTGCCGGAAAGACAGTTTGGAGAGACTCTTTTCCGGTGCCTTTTTATTTTTTCCGCACCTCCTTCCCGCTCATATATAAGAGGATATTATCCCCTTCCTGCCGATAGGTCATATCTTGTATTAACAAGGTCAATATCCGCATCACATCCTCAATTGTCTCATTCTCCCGGAATTTAATAGAGAACTGATCTTCACTCTCTATCTCGGGGCTCAACTTAATTCGCACATTATATCGTCTTTCAATTTTAGGAAGAATATCCAATAGGGTTTGATCCTTAAAATATAGTTCGCCATACGTCCAGGCAGATACCTCACTGGCATTTATAGGCATCTTGATGAAGCTGTCATCACTAATATCATATGTAAGTTGTTCATCCCTACTCATCAATACCGAGCGTGAAGAATCCTCGGTTTTGTAAACTCGTACAGATCCTTGTTCCAGCACGGTTGCGATCTTCCCTGTACCCGGATAAGCATCCACATTGAATTTTGTTCCCAGCACTTTAATATTCAAAGCACCAGCATGTACAATAAAAGGTTTTTCCGTATTCTTGGTCACCGAGAAATTAGCTTCACCCGACAAATACAAGGAGCGTTCTTTACCGACAAACTTTTTGGGATAAACCAATAAGGTACCCGCATTTACGCATACCTCTGAGCCATCCGACAATAAGATAGTCCTTTGCTCACCATTAGGCACATAGCATTCCAGCATCTCTACCTCTTCGTGCGAACTTTCCGCCACAAACCAACCCCCGGCACCCGTCAATACAAACACAAGAAATATAGCGGCATATTGAAGTACCCGCTGGAAGATAGACAAGTGAGTAGGCTCCTTACGGGCCTGCCTGATCTTTAAGTGTGTGGCAGATAAAGAACGATAAGTACTCTCATCAGCCTCCGACTCGGTTTCCAACCAAATGCGACGTAAAGCCTCTTCCTTTTCTTCCGTCTCTTGATCCGCGACCATCCATCGCAATACTTTTTCTCGATGAATAGCGGGAACCGCTCCATCTACCAAACGTCGAAGTATAAGATATACACTACTCTTTTTCATCCACTATCTATGCTTTTATATATATGACTAGCATATATACATAAACACGTAGTCTGATCATGAGAAAAATAACAAAAAAGCAAAAATGACTTTTCGAATATCTACCAAAGCTTTATATAAGTGGGTTTCTACGGTTCGCTTACTCAAATCCATCCTAAAGGCTATCTCCTCAATACTCAATCCCTGCTTACGGCTCATACAGTACACCGCCTTACGCTGAGGGGGCATAGCCTCCACTTTCCGGTCGATCAATTCTTCCAGCTCTTTGGCGAATAACATATCCTCTAGTGATTCAGCAGATAAGACTTCCGACGCATCCTTCATGTCATCAATTAAATCACGGCTGAACGAATGCTCTAAATACGTATAAAGCGTATTCTTTGCCATCCGATACAGATAGCTATTGATATTCTCCACTTGTGATAAACGCTCACGATAATTCCACAACTTAACAAATACATCTTGTGCCAGATCTTCCGCTTCGGCTTCCGTAGGTAAAAAACCTTTAAGGAACATCTTTAACTTAGGATAATAGGAAATAAAAAGCTGGTCGAAAGCTTTATGCTCACCCCGACTTAACGCCTTTAATAATTCAGCCTCCTTTTCCATACGCAATCTATCACATCTATTTGAATACAAATATAAAGAATCTAAAAGATAAAGATGCGGTACATATGCTATTTGTTTTAAAGAGCCGAAGGTAGACATAGCCTTACCCAAAGAGCTAGCCAAGAAATCCGGCTGGAATATTGGCTAAAAGAAATCCGGCATAGAAAAAACTCTTTTCCTATCTTTTTAATCTATATAAGACAGATTCCGTGACATACACTATCAACAGAAGTCGCAAAACAAATAAGGCGGCATAGCTTTTAGTGTGGCTTTTAAGGCGAAAAAGACCATTTTCAATACACATTAGGCGGCAAAAGGCTACACGTACGGTCGCATTTGGTAACACCAATAGTGCCGTTGGGCATCGTAAGTAGTCAAGAAGAGGGTTATGACTACCCATGAATGGGCATTCTTACCTCCTTATAACCCTGCAGTAACACCTGTTTTCTCTCTTTTTGCCCCACTTTATATGAATTACGATGAATTATTTTCGCTAGAATGAAAGGGCCTTTTTGGGCATTACCCTATCAATGAATGGATTGTTGATTTTTTCTTTCAAATTTGAACGCAAGACGTACCTTTGCCCGGAAAAAACGATTCTCCGGGACTTCCGATTACAAATTGTCAATCTTAACAAATTGTCATATCCATCCATCATCTTTCTCTAAATCTCTCAAAGATGATTATCAATTCAATAAAAAAACGTATTTTTGTCACATACAATCTATAAACAACCCAAGATATGGAAGCGACAGTCAAGAAAGTAGAAATCACCTTACCGGAGGTAGACATGGCCTTGCTCAAACAACTGGCCAAGAAATTCGGTTGGAATATCGGTAGGAAAAAGTCCGGCATAGAGAAGGGGCTGGAGGATATCAAGGCCGGAAGGACACATAAAGCGAAAAACGCAGAAGACATGTTTCAACAAATCCTTGGTTGACTCATGTACAGATTGGAATACACCACGAATTTTAAGAAAGGTCTTAAAACGTGTAAGAAAAGGGGATTAGAACTTAATCTACTTCAAAATGTTATCGATATTCTTCAAGAAACCGGTACGCTCCCCAACCAATATCGCCCCCATAAGCTAAGCGGCAAACTTGAGGGTCTATGGGAATGCCATATCAAAGGGGATTGGCTCTTGATATGGCAACAAAACGATACCGAACTGGTCTTAATCATGACCGATACCGGTACACACGCTGATTTATTTTAAGATAATCAGCTATTATGCTTGATCAAGTTCATGAACTCCTCACGCGTCTTGGCTTGTTGGAAGAAGCCGGTGAAATCGGAGGTAGTCGTCAAGGAGTTTTGTTTCTCCACGCCACGCATCTGCATACACATATGCTGCGCCTCGATCACGACCATCACGCCCAGCGGGTCTAAGGTCCTCTGGATGCAATCCTTGATCTGCATCGTCATGCGCTCCTGTATCTGAAGGCGGCGGGCAAAGATATCCACTACCCGAGGGATCTTGCTTAAGCCCGTGATATACTTCTTGGGGATATAAGCCACGTGAGCCTTGCCGAAGAAAGGCAACATATGATGCTCACAAAGGGAGAAGAAATCGATATCTTTCACGATAACCATCTGTTTATACTCCTCTTCCTGGAACATGGCGGAACGGAGCACCGCCTCCGGGTCCTCATGATATCCCTTGGTTAAAAACTGCATGGCTTTCGCCACACGTTCCGGCGTTTTAAGCAAGCCTTCCCGTTCGGTATCCTCGCCTAGCAAACCCAATACTTCCTTATAATGGCCGGCCAAAGCTTCCCGGGCACGTAGTGTCTCTTCGTCTACTTCTGACATTCTCTTTAATTTAGGGGAATTTTTATCTCTTCTCGTACGATATACATTTCCTTTCCGTATTTAGGGAAAGCACCCATCAACAGGCGCATCATATGATAGGCCTCCTCATGCGAGCGGAAATCGCCTACACGCAACTTCCAGAACGGGGCGTTGTAGGTGACATACGTCGGCACCTCTGGAAAAAGCTCCTTGATCTCCTTCTCCTTACGGAAAGCCTCGTCTTTCGAGACCCGTTGGTTATTACCGGAAAATACCTGCGTACGATACCCTTGTACCTTCAAGAAGGTAAGGCTATCTGTCGTCTCCACGTTCGCTCCACGCATACGCTCGCCCACCATCTTGCTGATAGCGGCGGATTGATTGATAACGACCTCGCCTTTTCCCAAACCGGATCTCTGCAACGCATCAAATATGGTTGAACTCTCACCTTCCAGCGCCGTTTGGGCGAATAAAGATGAAGTACCGGCCATCATAAAGGCGAATAGCAATAAGATACAAGGAATTTTACGCATATTATCTATATTAAAAAAAGGAACACGGACTACACAGAATACACGGATAGGACGGATCGTACCATCCGTGCATTCCGTCTCATCCATGTTCCCTCTTATATTTATTCTTATTTAATTAGAACGCCTCGATAATCGGCATGAATTTCTCAACAGCCAAAGAAGCGCCACCGATCAAACCACCGTCTACGTTCGGTTTTGAGAACAATTCCTTAGCGTTGCCACCGTTACAGCTACCACCATAAAGGATCGTGCAGTTATTGGCTACCTCATTGCCATATTTAGCGGCTAAAGTAGCGCGGATGTGAGCATGGATCTCCTCAGCTTGGTCAGAAGAAGCAGTCTTTCCCGTACCGATAGCCCATACCGGCTCGTAAGCCAAGATGATCTTACCGAAATCCTCGGCGGAAAGATCGAACAAAGAACCAGCGATCTGAGCGTCTACTACCTCGAAGTGTTTGCCAGCTTCTCTCTCTTCCAAAACCTCACCGATACAGAAGATAGGAGTCAAGCCGTTAGCCAAAGCCAACTGAACCTTTGTCTTCAAGATCTCCGGAGTCTCATGATAGTAAGCACGTCTCTCAGAGTGTCCCAAGATAACATATTTAGCGCCCGTGGAAGCTACCATAGCGGCAGAAACCTCACCCGTGTAAGCACCTTTCTCCTTGTCCGCGCAGTTCTCAGCGGCAACACCGATCTTGTTTGTATCGATAGCGGCAGCTACGCTTGCCAAGTGAATGAACGGAGTACCGATGATCACATCGCAATTTGGAGTCTTACCCTTCAAAGCCTCGTCCAAACCTTTAGCCAAAGCAAGACCTTCAGCAAGAGTAGTGTTCATTTTCCAGTTTCCTGCAACAATATTCTTTCTCATAACTTAATAATTTAAATATGTAATACAAATAAATATCTATTTAGTGCCTTTCTCTTTCCGGCGACGGCGATTGCGCAAGGCATCGTATCCCCAAACCAGCAACAAAGGTACGGTAAAACTTAATAGGTTGGTTATTAGCCGGGCATCTTCTTTCGCTTTCCAGTCGGTATTTCCTTCCAGATAGCCGTTTACGATCGTCTTCAGGTCTTCTTCCCGCGGGATATCGTTGTAATGCCACTTCATCAAGATCGTACCTTTCTTCAGCAAGACTAATCCCGGATTAGAGCGGATGATGGTTTTCAAAAGGACATCATCGGCCATAAGGAACGGATACTCGGCACCGGTATTATCACTCCACGTGGCGATAGCCTCGGCGGAAGAGCCCGTCACACAATAAAAACCCAAGCCATTCTCCAAGGCGTAATCGTATGTATTGTTGATCTCGTCGATACGTTCATCATCCGCGTTCTCCAGACGGGGCACAATCAAGAGGAAGAGACCTTTCGGGTCGTTCAGCAACTCGTCGGTCACGTCCGCGTCATCCTCATTATATATATGGAACGTGGTAACGGGGGGGACGTATCCTTGTTTGATCAGCTCGGTCTTCGAATCCACAAAAGTCCAGGTACTATCATCGGCCGGAGCGTTCTCCAAAGAAAATTCTTTCCGTACGCCATCCTTCTCGTAAATGAAAGAATACGCATACTCATCCTCAGGTGCGCCTTCCGGTATCGACATCAAGGCGGGGATATTCGCTCCCAACTTATAGGGACGGAAATCCAATATCGGCAAATGATTATAATTCCGGTAAGCGAAACCAATAGCGAAAACATAGGCCCACAGAGCCACGAACCAATAGACATGGTAGGTATAGCCTTGTAAAAGCCGCTGGTTATGGATGAACACGTAAATAGCGGCGGCCAAAAGCACGATATTCTTATAGAAAGTCTGCCAATTACTGATCACCAAGGCATCCCCGAAACAACCGCAATCCGATACGGGATTGAAGATCGCCAGATACAGTGTCAGCGGTGTCATGAAAGACATCATCAGCAAGGTCAAGAAGCTCGTGTACCGACGGTACACCCCTACTAACATACAGATGCCCAGCATGAACTCCAGAGCGGACAAGTTGAAAGAGATCAAGACCGTAAAAGGTTGCAGCTTATCCAGCCCAAAGGAAGTCAGATAATCGCCAATCTTAATGGCACCTCCTATGGGATCGACAGCCTTCACCGTCCCGGAGAAGATAAAGACAACTCCCAATAACAGGCGGCAGACTTCCGCGAGAATCTTCTTTACGGTTTCCTTATATTCCATGTAGCTCACTCCTCGCCAAACTCCAGCTTGATCAAGCCGAAGAGGGCATAATTGATCATATCCATGTAATTAGCGTCCACTCCCTCAGAGACAAGTGTCTTACCTCCATGACTCTCGATTTGCTTGGTCCGGTAAATCTTCATCAAGATAAGATCGGTATACGAGCTGATACGCATGCTGCGCCACGCCTCATCATAGTCATGATTCTTGGCGTACATCAGTTCTTTCGTCTCCGTGATATATTTATCGTACAATTCCAAGGCTTTCTCTATCGTGATATCGGTCGTATCCGCGAATCCCAACGCCAATTGAATCAAACCGATCACGCCATAATTAACGATGGCGATAAACTCCGGACAAATTCCCTCGTCCACCATACTCGTCCCCTTGATCTCCAAACTGCGGATACGGTTCGCCTTGATAAATATCTGGTCGGTAACCGACTGGGGGCGCATAATCCTCCACGACGGCCCGTAATCTTTCAACTTTTTCTCGAACAATTCCCGGCACAGGGAGATCACTTGCTCGAATTGTTCCTTTGTATTTGGCATACTATCTTAGATTATACTCGCGAATATAGGAAAAAAGACGTAGATGTTCCCGCAAATTCGAGACAACAAAAGCTAATAAGAGAAATGGAAAGAGGTTCCAACGAAAAAGAGCCGCTTATAAAGCGGCTCCCTTCCTTTCCCTTACATCTTATATATCATCATGAACAGCGTAACGAACGTCCTAGGCGCAACACGGTAGTCTTTGTGATACCGTTCAATTCGCAAAGTTTACTAACGGAAGTACCGTATCTTTTAGCGATAGCGCCAAGCGTATCACCGGATTTAATACGATGATAAACCGGAGTAGCCTCCGTATCGTTCATCGTATTCATATTTTCTCCTAAAGAAGCGGTAGCGGAAGAACTTGCCTGTATCGTAATTTTCTTAGAAGAGCCGGAAGCGGTCGATTTCTTTTGAGCTTGAGCTTTTGGAGCCGCTTTAGCGGCGGTCTCTACCCCAGCGCTACAACGAATGGACTGGCCGATACGCAACGTGGAAGTGCCTTTCAATCCATTTAAGCGGCAAAGCTGATTCACAGTCGTACCGTATATACGTGCTATTTTACCTAAGGTATCACCAGATTTCACACGGTGATAAACCATCTGGCTATTGGAAGAGGTATAGATATTGCTCTTACGTCCGTTAATCTTGACATTACGGAACACGTATTGATCTTGATGGGGTATTGAGTTCTCGAAATCAATAATATCGGCGGGGTCTATAGCCTGCCCGAGGAAACGAGTCTCAAAATGCAAGTGAGAACCCGTAGAGCGTCCTGTATTTCCACCCAAAGCGATCGGATCACCCGCCCGGACGATGTCATTCACCCCAACCAAGAATTTTGATAAATGACCATATACAGTTTCCAAGCCATTCGGATGGCGAACCACTAGATAATAACCATACCCTCTACGCTCGAAGTTCTTGATACGTATCTTTCCGTCGAAAGCCGCGCGGATCGTGTCGCCAATCTGCACCTTTAAATCAATGCCTTTATGCATTCGCCGACGGCGAGGGCCATATTTAGAGGTAACCCTTGTCATGGAATCCATCGGAAGGATGAAGGAAGAGCAATCGATCATACAAGAATCCGGGAGATCGATCTTCTTACCCCGGAAAGGATTCACCCATTCATTTGTCCATTCGCCATACAATTCATCGGCAGGGAACATCAAATCCTCTCTCGCCTCCAACTCCATTTTCTCATTAATCTCCACAAGCTCTTTCAAAGCCATATCTTTCTTAAAGCCTACACGGTCGGCCATTAACTCTGATACACGCTTGTCCATAAGTTTGTGGGTTGGATGATTAGGAGTTTCCGGTTTCACCGGGTTCTCCGCATTTGTAGTCGATACCATCACAGCGGCACAACAAATGAATAGAAATGTCTTTATACTCATTTTTTGATAACTTTCATTCTTATAATTCAAGATAAAACGGCAATACCCGACATCTCTGCCTGATTGTCAACTTGTCAAAGTTCGGAAATTTGAGTAAGCCGACAAAATTGATTAACGAAAAACTTCTGCAATGACTTTAAAGAAAAGTAAAACGGACGAATAAACGAACTATATATCAAACGCTTAACCGATAATATGTTTCACAACATATTAGCTAATCATTCCCCAATTTATCTTCCTTGTGAACAGTATTTTGAGCCTTTCGCTCAATATCCGGTGCTGTTCGGACAATAATCCGGGGTCTTCGTCAAGAACTCCTTGAGCGATATCCCTCGCATATTGAAGTATTTGCCCATCGGCCGCCAAGTCCGCTATTTTAAGATCGATCCCCTCGCCACTTTGCCGGGTTCCTTCCAGGTCACCATGTCCCCGGAGACGGAGATCCGCCTCAGCGATCTCAAAACCATTCGTACTGTTCACCATAATCTCCAATCGCTTACGAGTGTCATTGCTTAGTTTATAGGACGAGACCAAGATACAATAGGATTGCTCTGCGCCACGTCCTACCCGGCCACGAAGCTGATGAAGTTGAGAGAGGCCGAAACGTTCAGCGCTCTCGATCACCATGACGGATGCGTTCGGCACGTTTACGCCAACCTCTATCACCGTAGTAGCCATCAGGATTTGCGCCTCGCCGGAGATAAACTTCTGCATCTCGGTATCCTTATCCGCCGCTTTCATACGGCCATGCACCATACATACCTTATATTCGGGGAAGACCTCCTTAAACGTCTCGAAACCGGCCTCTAGATCTTTATAATCCAGTTTCTCGTTTCCTTCGATCAAGGGATATACCACATAGACCTGACGCCCCTTTTGTATCTCTTTCCGAAGGAAATCATACAGTTGCGCCTTTTTATTATCATAACGATGGAGCGTCTGTATCGGTTTACGCCCCGGGGGTAACTCATCGATCACCGATACATCCAGATCTCCATACAAAGTCATCGCCAAGGTACGGGGAATCGGGGTAGCCGTCATCACCAATACATGCGGCACGATCGCGTTCTTTGTCCAAAGGCGTGAGCGTTGCTCCACACCGAAACGGTGCTGCTCATCGATAATCGCCAATCCCAACGAAGAGAAAACCACCGTCTCCTCAATCAGCGCATGCGTCCCGATCACGATCTGGATCTCACCGCTGGCGATAGCCGGCAATAGCTTATTCCGCTCCTTCTTCTTGGTAGATCCGGTCAAAAGAGCGACCTTCACGTCCATATCTTTTAGGAATCCCATGACCGTCGCGTAATGCTGGGTCGCCAATATCTCGGTAGGAGCCATCATACAAGCTTGGCAATGATTATCTATCGCCAATAGCATAGACAGTAGCCCTACCAAAGTCTTGCCACTCCCCACATCACCTTGCAACAGGCGGTTCATCTGCCGTCCGCTACCCATATCGAACCGGATCTCACGCACTACCCGCTTCTGGGCATTCGTCAACTCGAAGGGAAGATATTCTTTATAGAACGTATTAAAATAATACCCTACCGTAGGGAATACGATCCCCCTTAGCTTCAGTTTCCGAACGCTAGCGGTCCGTAATATATTTAATTGTATGAAGAAAAGCTCGTCAAACTTCAAACGTAACTGAGCGTCACGCAACTTAGCGGCGGATTCCGGGAAATGGATATTCCGCATCGCCTCTGTCATAGATATCATATGGATCCGTTTCAACACATCGGGGGAAAGTGTCTCCGGGAGTTCCCAGTTCAACCAACTCAACAACGTATATTGCAGGTTCTGGATCGCCCGGGAGTTCAAGAAGGATTTCTTCATCTTCTCCGAGGTATTATAGAAAGGGGTCAAGCCATTCGCCACTTGATCGGCCTGCTCCATCGAGTCGATATCCGGATGCGGTATATTATAGGTATGGCCAAACTCCACCGGCTTCCCGAAAACGATGTATTCAGTATTCGGACGATACTTATCCGTCACATAGTTCAAGCCTTTAAACCAAACAAGATCAATCGTGCCCGTCCCATCGGAGAACCTGCCTACCAAACGTTTGCTGCGCCCTTCCCCTAACGTATCGAAATAAAGAATCTTGCCCTTCAATTGGATATAGGGCATATCCCCACTGATCTCAGCTACTTTATAAAACCGGCTACGATCTATATATTTATAAGGGAAATAGAAGAGCAAGTCCTCATACGACGATATCCCCGCTTCCTTATACAGGATATCCGCCTTCTTGGGCCCTACTCCCGGTAAATATGTAATCGCTCGCTTATCAAGGTCTAGCATACCGTTCTCTCATTTTATTACCATTTCCTTCCGCAAAAATAAACAAAAAGTCCAACTCCTTCGCAAAGCAAGAACACTATACCCAAATAAATGAACAGATATTTTCATTTATCATTTGTTCCTTGTATCTTGCGAAAATTTTGTATCATACAAATATTATTTATTCTTTAATTCTTTATCAGATCGCAAATATGCGATTTACCTACCCGCCGGCTACAATGAGTCGGAACGTGATTATCCAGTGCTTTACCTGCTGCATCCAGCAGGTCCCAGGGGTACGACACCCAACCAGCAAGCATGGATCTACTACGGAGAATTGAAACAATACTTAGACAAGGCCATCGCCAGCGGAGAGATCACGCCGATGATCGTAGTCACGCCCGATGCCAATAACAGCACGAGAACTAGTTACTATAACGACGCAGACGGACAATTTCCCTTCGAAGATTTCTTCTTCAAGGAGTTCATCCCTTATATAGAGAAGAACTATCGGATTCGTACGGAGAAAGGCAGCCGTGCCATAGCCGGAGCTTCCGCCGGTGGAGGCGGAGCGATCTGCTATGCCTTCCACCATCCGGATATGTTCGCCGTTTGTTGCGGACTGAGTGCCGCCGTACGGGAATTTGGCGACAATATCCGCAGCCGTTTCCCGGACATAAAAGAAAGCGAGGTGAAAGAGTGGTACAAGCAATACGATGTCTTCAACCTTGTAAAGAGCCTGACAGACAACGACAAGAATCAGTTCAAGCTCTATCTGGATTGCGGAGATGACGATGCGCTCTCCACCAACAACGCCTCGTTACACGCCGAACTAAACAAAATAGGATACCCGCATGAATTCAGGGTATATGATGGAGCTCACAACTGGGTGTATTGGCGCATGATCACACCCAATTTCATGAAATACCTATCGAGTCAGTTCATTCAATAGTGTCTAAAAAAGGATATATAAGTATAGCTTCTTGTAAATCCAGTTTCAATCGAGGGTAACCGCACCAAAATCCACCTCTTTGTCGGATGCCAATTCGTAATCATGTTGGGTCACCCAATGTGTTATTTTTCTACGGCGAATCAAACTGTTTATTGTATATTTCTTGCAAACTGGCCATATAGTAATTCGCTTTATTATCTATAGAAACAGCGATTACTATGGATAGAAATACGAAATACTATCCATAGAAATTGGCACCCTTATCGGTGATCTTTTGTTATATGTTAATTATTAGACAGATAGACTAAAACTCTAATATGTCGGACTTATTGTATCTTTTAAGGATTAAATTTGATGCGGTTGCCCTGGTTTCAATCCCCGTGCCGGGCAAACATCGCTTCCGCTATTAATAAATCAAAGGGTGTGGTAATCTTGATATTCTCACGATCACCGGGAACCGTATCTATGGCATGCCCCATAGCCTCCACTACGGAAGCGTCGTCCGTAAATAAAGATGAATAAGGTTGCTCATAGGCTTTTGCCAATAATTCCAGATTGAATACTTGCGGGGTTTGTACGGCCATATAGCGGGAACGGTCCACCGGATGGCTCCCTTTCTCATCCGTCTCCCGCAGGGAATCGATCATCGGTACGACCGGAATAACGGCACCCATGGCAGCCGCCTTATCAAAGCAGGCCCCGATAACCTCCGGAGAGACGAAAGGACGAACGCCATCATGCACAGCGACCAAACTAAGATCGCTATCCTCCATTCCCCTCCGACGCTTCTCCGCCAAAAGCCAATCCAATCCATTCTTAACCGAGAAGAAGCGAGTATCTCCCCCCTTCACGATCGCGTGCGGCACCTCGCAGCCAATTTCCTTGCAAAGCATCTTCCAATACGGCTGATGATCCTCCGGAAGCACAAGGATGATACGTGCGGAAGCATCCCAACGATGAAAATCCTCTAGCGTATGCATCAAAATAGGTTTCCCCCGCATAGGGATAAACTGCTTCGGCAGATCTCCTCCCATACGAAGTCCTTTACCCCCGGCTACGATCAAGACGTACTTATTCATCAATCCAATTCCTCCAAAACTTTTTTAACTTCCTCATCTACTTTATATAGCTTCTCCTTGCAGAGCTTGATCAGACGGGTAGCCTCCTTTACCTTCTCGGACAGGATATCGACATCCAAGTCTCCATTCTCGATCTCGGCTACGATCTTACGAAGCTTTTCGATCGCCTCGTTATATGTTTCTTCTTTCTTTACCATAAACCTTTTTATTTAGTTGACACTTGTCAACAGTCAACTGTATTAAGCTTTTTATTTCACCATCGATGAAGCGAGTTGTCAGCTCATCGCCGGCTCGCAAATCGGAGGCATGCTTGATAATCTTACCCTCTTTCAAGGCTAAGCTATAGCCTCGCTTTAGGATATAGTCGGGAGAAGCCATCTTGATAAACTGCTCCGTAAGCTGGATAAAACGCCCATCCTCGGAGAGTTTTGTGGTAATGCCGTTCCGCAAGCGAAGTTCCGTATTCTCAAGTACCGACTGACGGCGTGACAGCAAACCCGATGCCATCGAGGGTAAACGGCTCGCAATCGTTTGCAGTCCCGAACGATTCCGCTCGATCCGGCTTGTCACGATAGAAGGGAAACGGGTAGTGACCAATTGTAAATAGTTTTTCTGGCGGGATAGAATATCCAGAACCAATGAACTCACGTCTTGCCGCAAACTTTCCAACTCCTCACCTACGCTATCCATGCGGGAAATAAGGAACTCGGCTACAGCGGTCGGTGTCTTCATCCGGGTATGCGCCACCAAATCTACGACCGTATCATCCCGCTCGTGCCCGATACCCGTGATAATCGGTAAAGGGAATTGAGCGCAATTCGCCGCCAACAGATAAGAATCGAAGCTATTCAAGTCCGAGGTAGCCCCACCTCCACGGATAATCACGACCACATCAAAAAGATCCTGATGTTGATAAATCCGGTCTAAAGCGGCTATAACAGAAGCCTCCGTCCGTTCTCCCTGCATCAAGGCGGGGAATAATTTGGTATAGAACGGATAGCCCTCTTTATTCCGGGTCAACTGATTCATGAAATCCTCATAACCGGCAGCCGTCGGAGAAGTAATGATAGCGATCCTCCTAGGAAGCAACGGGAAAGGCAATTCCTTATTCAGCGTAAAGACCCCTTCCTCCTGCAATTGACGGATAATCTCCATACGCTTGCGCACCATATCCCCCAGCGTATAAGCCGGATCGATATCAAGCACCGTAAGGCTCAATCCATATAACTCGTGGAACTCAACAGACACCTTCACCAACACTTTCAATCCGGAAGCGAACATCTGCCCGGTCTCCATCTCGAAATAAGGTTTTAGCATACGAAATGTCTTCGCCCAGATAGACCCTCGTACCTTGGCCACCAATTGCCCGGTCTGCGAGTTCTTCTCCACGAACTCCAGATAACAATGTCCGGAAGAAGTATTCACCCGCACATCGCTCATCTCCGCACGCACCCAGCAAGTCTCAGGGAAAGCCCTCGACAACGCGCCCCGTATGCGAGTATTCAGCTCTAACAAAGATAGAGCCTCTTTCTCACCTGATAAGTTATTTAGATTCGCCCGCATATTTACGTTCTTGTTTATAAGCTTTGTACACATCCGGGATGCCATATCCCAACTCAGCGTCTGGTTGCTCAAACTTACTGCCGAAACGCCGCAAAAGAGAGATTATATCCTTATTCGTCAGACCGGGAAACGCTTGCCACAAACAAACGCCCAATCCCGCTAAGATCGGCGTAGCGAAAGAGGTACCGTTCGCGTAACGGATATTCCCCGTAGGATCTATCACGCAACAGCCCGTACCTAAGGCAACCACATCCGGCTTCACCCGGTAATCCGCCGTAAAGCCGACAGAACTGAAATTACTTTTCTTCTTACGATCCGTGATAGCCCCCACCGTCAATATATCCGGGGCATCCGCGGGAAAGGTTATCTTTCCCCAGCTACCGCCCCCCTCGTTGCCGGCGCTACTAAACAACAAGATCCCTTTTGATGAAGCCATCTTAGCGGCACGACTGATCAAGGAAGTCTTCCCATTCAATTGATCTTGATGATAATTCAGGGCCTCTACATCAAAGGCGAAATAACCCAATGAAGAAGAGACCACATCCACGCCCACGCTATCGGCAAATTCCATGGCCGCCGTCCAATAATCCTCCTCGATAGGAAATTCCGAACGGCTATCCTCGCTCTTTATCAGCCAATATTCAGCGAGGGGGGCCGTACCGATCATCAAACCCGGAGCGTCAGCGGCCAAGCAAGACAAGACCTTCGTCCCATGATCATCCCCGATGAAAACACTTCGGCCAGGAAAGGCCACGTTATGTGTCCCTAATACTCTCAAGGAATCAAATACGCTGATCCGATCCACGTTCATAAAACCGGCATCGATCACAGCCACACGCATGCCCTCGCCCTTAAAGCCCGCCTCATGCAATTTGATACCGTTCAGCATCCTGATCTGCTCCTCGGCATAACCGTAAGGCGATTTCTCCGGTTTATCTATTGGTATAAACCGTGTCGTATCTTTCTCCTCCCTAGGAATATCGATTTCCTCGTCACCCTTCCAGACCCATTTCACGGAATCCACGATCGGGAGGCGTGAGAGACGCTCGGCAACCAAGCTATCCGGGCTGGACACCACGACCGTAGAGAACCATTTACTCTCTATCACCGGCTTTCCTCCATTGGCGGACAAGGTATCCAGGTAAGCCTGAGCGATCGGCAAATCCGATTCCGACACCGCTATGCCTTGCCGGCTCCGTCGCTCGACAGACTCCTTGGAAAGATATTCCTCCGGATTATCCAGCGTATAACCGGAATCCCCTTTGTCTTTCAAATACACCCGAAAGCGAAAACTTTCCGCGGCATGTACTCCCAAAGAAAACAAACTGAATACGAAAACGAATATTCCTATATATTTACTCATAGAACCTCTCAAACCAAAAAAACCCGGCACTAGAATAGGCCGGGCTCATATATAAATTCTCGTCTTATTCATTGATATTACAGATCGGGATCTCACGTTTAACACTTTGGCGTAATGAGATCAAGGTCTCTGTAGCCGTAACACCCGGTATCTCTTGAATCTTGGAGTTCAAAAGCTCCATCAAGTGCTCGTTATCACGGGCATATAGCTTGATCAGCATCGTATACGGACCCGTAGTGAAATGGCATTCTACCACTTCGGGTATTTTCTCGAATTCCGGGACAACATCCTTGTACATAGATCCACGCTCCAGTTTCACGCCGATATAGGTACACGTATTATACCCCAATATTTTAGGATTGATGTGATACCCTGAGCCAACAATCACATTCATATCAATCATGCGTTGAACCCGTTGATGAATAGCTGCACGAGATACACCGCACTCCTCGGCAACATCTTTAAAAGGAATCCTAGCATTCTTTGAAATAATGTTCAATATCTGCCGGTCCAGTTTGTCTATCTTCTCCATTTTAAATTCTCTTTATTATATGCATTCAGATTTAATGTATCAAAAGTATATAATAAATTTGGATCATATATCATTGTGAAAGAAAAAAGTAATCAATAAATAATAAAAGCGGGCAAAAAATGCTTTTTAGCATAATTTACCCGCCTATTATCTTACAAACGTTCGGTTTCTATTTTCTTCGCTTCTTATTCTTTTACGATGTCAAGCAGCTCAACCTCGAACTTCAATACGCTGTTCGGTTTGATATCTTGTCCTGCGCCACGCTCGCCATAAGCCAACTCAGCCGGGATCCAGAAAGTATATTTAGAGCCAACCGGCATGATCTGCAAGCCCTCGGTCCAGCCCTTGATTACTTGACCAACACCGAACTCAGCCGGCTCGCCACGATCCACAGAGCTATCGAACTTCGTACCATCCAATAAAGTTCCGGTATAATGAACTTTCACCTTATCGGTAGCGGTAGGTTTCGCGCCTGTACCTTCTTTCTCTACCTTATATTGTAAGCCGCTCTCGGTCGTGATAACGCCTTCTTTTGTCTTATTCTCCGCCAAGAACTTATCGCCCTCTTCTTTTGTCTTCTTAGATTCGCGAGCTTGAGCCTCTACGAAATAAGTCTGCAAATATTGTTGAGCCTCTTGCGGATTCATCTTCATAGCGGAAGAATCGCCCTTGACAGCTTGGATAAAACCAGCGATCAAATCATCCACGTTAGCCTCGCCGCCCGGCAAAGTCTTCAAGTTTTCCTTATAACCAGCACCCGTGCTGATACCAATAGCGTAGCTTGCGCTATCGATAGAAGTCTTTAAGCTCGCGCTTTTGTGAGAATCACCACAAGAGGTGAAAGATGCGCCCATTGCTACAATCACCGTAGCGACTAATACACTTAACTTTTTCATTTTTCTTTAACTCTTATATATTACTTTTCAATATCCAACAACTCAACGTCGAAGATCAACGTACTATTCGGCTCGATAGCCTCACCTGCTCCACGCTCGCCATAAGCAAGGTTAGACGGGATGAACAATCTCCATTTAGAACCTACCGGCATCAATTGCAAGGCCTCTACCCATCCCGGGATTACCTGTGAAACACCGAATACGGCGGGCTCACCTCTCTGTACGGAGCTATCAAACACCTGACCGTTGATCAACGTACCGTGATAGTGGCATTTCACCTTATCACTCGCCGCGGGTTTAGCGCCTGTACCATTCTTCAGCACCTCGTATTGCAAACCGCTAGGCAACTCTACCACACCTGCCTTATGCTTGTTGATAGTAAGGAACTCCTCACCGGCTTTCTTATTGATCTCCAGTTTCTCTTGTTGAAGCTTCATGAAGTAATCATTGATCACTTGTTTTGCCTCATCGTAACTAAGAGCGGGCTTTGCCTCTGTTAAGACGTCTTTCAATCCCTGTACAAAATCTTCCACTTGAAGATCCTTAATGCCTGAGTTCTGGAAATTATTTCCGATACTTAAGCCAAGCGCGTAACTTACTTTATCCATTCTTTTTTCTTGTTCAACTAATTATAAGCCACAAAAGTAATGCTTTTAATCGTATAACAGCATTTTGTAAGAACTTTTTATTTCATTCAAAGCTTTTTACGAAATAAAGTCGTAACTTCGTAACTATTAATATATACATCTATACATTAAACAAGTAACAAATGAAAAAGTTAGTCATACTTACCGGAGCAGGAATGAGCGCGGAGAGCGGTATTTCCACTTTTCGCGACTCGGACGGGTTATGGGAGAAATACCGGGTGGAAGATGTCGCCACGCCGGAAGGCTTCGCCGCCAACCCTAAATTGGTTCTCGACTTCTACAACCAGCGCAGAAGAGAACTATTGAATACGAAACCCAACGCCGGTCACCTCGGCCTAGCCGCCTTGGAGAAAGATTTCGACGTACGGATCATCACCCAGAATATCGACAACTTACATGAGCGCGCGGGTAGCAGCCACGTGATCCACCTACATGGCGAGTTGATGAAGGCGTGCTCCGTAAGGGATCTGGATACGACTTACGATCTATCGCCGGAGAACCCGGATATCCATTTGGGCGACAAGGATCCTCATGGAAATCAGCTACGTCCTTTCATCGTATGGTTTGGCGAGGCGGTCCCGATGATAGAGCCTTCCATCAAGTGGGTGGAAGATTGTGATATCTTCGTGATTATCGGCACCTCCTTAAACGTCTATCCCGCCGCCGGCTTGCTGAACTACGTGCGCCGGGGACAACCGATCTATTTGATCGACCCGAAGGATGTACGTACCTATCGCGACGATATCGAACATATACAAACCGGAGCCTCGGAAGGGGTTAAGAGGCTGACGGAGTTGCTATCATAGACATTACGCCTTAAATACGTACGTGTTTATCGGCGAAGACTTATGCATTCACGGATAAACACGTAAGTTTTTAGGCTACATATCATCCATAGAGAAATCTTTCATCTCTATCTCATAGTTAGAGAGTACTTTTTTCCGGAGAGTCTCTACCTTTTCGTT
>JAQVCX010000046.1 GCA_028689545.1 Parabacteroides sp. | reverse complement strand
TTCTTCGGAAGCGAGCATACAGACGCGTTGGCCCGTATCGGCGAGATCGAGATCGAGCAAGGACTTCCCCATCCATTGTTCGACGGAGAATGGGGCAAGACAGCCCGTGCGGCCATGAGGTCTTATCTGATCTCCGACTTCTCGGAAGACAATTTCGATATGATCCTCGACAAAGCCAAGAGGGCTGGATTCAAGTATGTCTACCATAGCGGACCGTTCCTAGACTGGGGACATTTCAACTGGGATCCTAAATTCACAAAGAGCGGCGACGAGGGCGTGAAGACAATGGTAGACAAGGCGAAAGCGGAAGGCATCGCCATCGGCGTACATACGCTCAGTAACTTCATGACTACCAACGACGCTTATGTAACGCCTGTTCCCTCCGAGCATTTGCTGAAGCAGGGTGTATTGTCACTCACCGCCGACCTAAGTAAAGACCAGACAGAGATCACGATCAAGAAGTCGGACCTATTCGCTATGCCGATGAGTTTGAACGCCATGCAGATCGATAAAGAGCTGGTTACCTACGGAACCCTGGAAGACAAAGGAGAAACGCTGCTGTTGAAAGATTGCAAAAGAGGAGCATATGGCACAACAGCCGCTGCCCACTCGCAAAAGACCCCGCTTTACAAATTGTGGGATTATCCATACAAGACCCTGTTTCCCGACCTCACCCTGCAAGATAAATTCGCCGATCGGCTTGCCGAGATCATGAATAAAACAGGACTTTGCCAGATCTCTTTCGACGGATTGGAAGGATGCTCTTACACCGGACAGGATGAATATGCCAACAACCGCTTCGTATATCGCTGGTACGGCCAACTGAACCATAACGTATTGAATGATGCCAGCCGCCTCAGCCACAACTTATGGCATATCCATACACGCATGAACTGGGGGGAACCTTGGGGAGAAGCGATGCGTACAGGCCAAGTGGAAAACCGTATCAAGAACCAAGCGTTCTTCAAACGTAACCTTTTCCCTCGTATGTTGGGATGGTTCTTGATCCGTCTGGCAGACCGTAATTTCGAATGCTCTTCTTTGGAGGACTTGGAATGGGCATTATCCGAATCCGCGGGTTTCGATGCCGGTTACGCCATGACAATCAACAGCAGTACCCTGCGCCGCCACGGACAGATCGACAAGCTACTGGAAGCCATTAAAAACTGGGACAAGCTACGTGAGGCGGAAGCCTTCACGGAAGAACAGAAAACCCGCCTAAGAGATCCTCAAACGGAATGGCATCTGGAGAAAGTCGGTGAAGAAGACTATCACCTGTATCCGCTCCATATCTCTAAACATTACCGTTGCAACTTGGCGGAAATGCAACCGGGACAACCCGGTGGAGCCGACTGGTCATGGGAAAGCCCCTATGAAAGCACTTACGCGATTCGCCTGAAAGTGGATGGAGACGGCACGATCAAAGACCCCTCATTCACGACCCCCAAAGGAGTGATCAAGTTTCCTTGCGAGATCTCAGACCGCCAGTACCTGCTTTATACCTTTGACGGGAAAGCGGTGGTTACCGATAAGAATTACAATGTGATCAGCGAAGTGCAACCTCAAGGGAACGCAATGCTTCCTGCCGGATCATCTGCCGTAGCTTTCTCTTGCGAACAAATCAGCGAAGACGCGCCGGAAGTGATTATCCGTTACATCACCAAAGGGACACCGGAAGTGATCAAACCTAATAAATAAAAAAATGCCTGCTGTACGGCGATATCGTATGGATAGTTACGTTACCGACCGTAAGCAGGCATAGTGAATATTAAGCTCTATTCGCCCATTGGCAATTTACTTAACTGAGATATCGCCTGCAAATTAGAATAATCGTATTGGTAAAGGCCATCATCGGCGATCATCATCAAGGTGTTCTTGAAAGGGATTACGTCGTAACCCTCCATACCGGCATAATGAACAAGCTGATTGCCATCAAAGTCTTAGGATCTTTAGCGTTGAAGACCTTCAAGCCCTCGTCGCAGAGGAATAAGGTACCGTTATCGATGCCTAGTCCTTTCGGGCATTTCATGCCATAGGTAACCAACAAGTTCGGTTGGTCTACATCACTCACGTCTATGAGCATCAGTTCATTGGTATTTTGCCCGCACGTATTTCCGGAATGCACGGTCACATACGCTACATCATCCTCCACCACAACCGGGTCACAGCCAAATACATGGCTTACGGAAGAACGATACTTAGGCGCTAGCGGATCTTCCAGCGAATAGATCAACATGCCGGTCGGGGTTCCCATGAACATCTTATCCTTATAGTTAAAAAGAGTCTCGACATCACGTTGCAACCAGATATCGTTTGTCGTCAGGACCGGTTTATCCCCGGACAAGTCAAAAACGCACATGATATTCTGTTCCACCGTATATAAGTACTTACCATAGATAGAAAAACGAGCCATAGACCCGTTCACGCCCTGCATGGAAGTACCCGGGGCCGTTTCGTTCACCAGCAGATCATCGCCATGACTCGGATAATGGTAAATGGTCTCCTCCCGTTCCTTCGGCTCCCAACCTACTACGATACCTTTCGCTCTCGCCTCCTCCGAATAACACATAGAATAATCGAACCCATAGTCGTTCTCCAGGGTTGGAAGCGCATAACGGAAAGCGTTTTCCACACGGCCTTCCAATTTCGGTTTCTCCGGATCGGAGATATCGAACCAGACCAGATCCACATACGAATCCGCATACAATTTATCATCCTTGATCGAGAGATCCTCGTTGCCGATCAACGCTATAAAGCCCGCTATCCGGGGAGATGCCGGATTCCTGTTGTCCACGATATGAATCCCCTTATCCGGGGATGAGATATACAGGTAATCTTTATAGTAACAGATCTTTCCTCGTTTGGTGATCGGCATCACCTCATCCGTCACCTTCACCGAATTCCTAAACTCGGAGGCCGACATGAATACCGGTTCGTTGATCGTATACCTCACGACCTCCACACTCACTCCATCATCCTTACATCCCATCAAGACGCAAAGGCTAAAGGCAAACACCCAATAAAACAGATTTCTCATACTATACTTGATTTAAATGATTAAAACGAATAACGGATGCCCGCGTTCAAGCCAAATCCCAACGGTTTATCCGTACGGATACTAGCGGGCTGGTCGCAATCGAAATAGTGAGAGAAACGGGGCTCGAAATAGAGACTCCAATCTCCATAGAAACGATAAGCGGCACCAACCGAGGCATTCACGGACCATTGCATACCGTGGATGCCTTCCTTCTTGCTCTGGGAGATAGTCGTTCCGTTTCCGGAGAGATAGCCGCTATACACGGCTTGCAAACCCTTCTCCATCATAAAGCCCCCGGAGAGATAGACATTCCATCGCTGATTCTTCCATACATAAACCACCAGATTCACGGGGATCCCCAGATAATGCAAAGACGATCTCACCTCCGACGGGGAATCTCCTCCCTTCTTAAATGTAGTGGATAAATACGTGTACATCAACCCACTCTCCACGGCTATACGCCGGCTCAAATCCTTCCGTACCGTAAAGCCGAAAGAGATCGGAAGGGAATAGCTAACGTCCGGATAAGATTCGAACGAACGATTATCCAAGAAGTTCTCATCCATCCTAGAGCCCCGTAATACCGAAGCATTACGGAATAAGGCCGTTTGGGAAGACGTATTGCCATTACCATTGCCATCTTCCTTTTCATCCTCGTCTTTATCCGGCTTATTCGAATCGGAGCCTTGGGTTGGATCATCCATATCTCCCGGTGAAGAAGCTTCATAATTCAGATCCGTATTTAAAAAGCGATCCACATAACCGCTAGAGCCAACGGCCGCCGCCAATAACCATTTATTCCGTTTGTTCTTCTTGACGTTCTTTCTCAAGGAGGCTTTTCGTTGAGTACTCCGCTCCCCGTCCGGTAGCGGAACGGTAGAGTCACCTCGCTTAACGACTACAACCGTTGAATCCCCGGATACCTCCACCGACGGCTCTTCTACGACAGCAGCGACCGTATCCCTCCCAACAACCTCGATAGCCTCAGGCACCTCATCCTCCCGAGTCTCCGGTTTCCACGCTTTCGCTATACGTTTCTTTACCGGCTCTATAGGCACAGCGGGAGGCCGCAGAAGAAGATTCATCTCCTCCGCTTTCTCCGATATCTCTTCCTGAAAGGGCCTCGATTCCTCCAAAGGCATCTTCTCAGGGGAAGGCAATAGCCAGATAGCCAAGGCCAGCACCGCGGCAGCGACCAAGCCTCCCGTCCACAACCAGCCCCGTGATCTCGCCTTCCGGTTCATCCGTGCCTCCACCTCATTCCAGCCATCGGCATCTACCGGCAACCGGTGCTCTTCCAAGCGCTGCCGCATATAGCCGCTGAAATCATCCAGCCGTTCGTTATGATCCTTATCGTCTCGCATTTTCATGCCTCATTAAAGATTGTACACTCTTTTGCAAAGCGTTCCTCGCCCGAATAAACGGGGAACGGGAAGTCGCCTCTTGTATATGCAACATCTCGGCGATCTCGCTATGCGTATATCCCTCTATCGCATATAAGTTAAAGACCGTGCGATACCCCGGCGGCAATTGGGCCACGCAAGCCAGCAAATCGTCCGCCGATAAACGGTCTAGTACGGAGTAGTTGATATCTTCCAAACTGTCGTCATAGCCATCCAGCCCAACACTTAGCCTCGTGTTGACTGAAGACCGGAGATATTCAAGAGCCGTAGTGACAAAGATCCGCCGTATCCATCCCCCGAAAGCCCCGGAGCCGGAATACGACCGGATCTTCGTAAATATCTTCACGAACCCGTCCTGCAGCAGATCACGGGCCGTCTCCCTGTCACCTACGTAACGCATGCAAACGCTCATCATGGCAGGAGCATATTGCTCGTACAATTCCTTACGAGCCCATGATTCGCCCCGCACGCATCCATCAATTAACAGTTGTTCATCCATAAGTACTTATGCTCTCTATTATATGGATGAAATAGGCATCTTGAAAGTTGCATCTTATTCAAATAAATTTTACCTTCACGTCAAAATATATAGAGGAGGAGAGTGTATGAGACGAGGATTATTTATATTCATGGCATGGATGTGCGTCGTTGGGATACAGGCGCAATCGGAGTTCTCTTTGATTTTAAACAAGGAAGGCAAAATAGTCGTTTTACCGGGCAACAAGACGTACGAGTTGAATATCCCGAAAGCCTCTTACAAAACCTTCACCCCTTCGGGGACAAGGGATATAGACATCAAGCTACGGGAGTTCACGCCCGATATTCCACATACCGCCCTCGAAGAGCGTCCGATGGATATGCAGATTTCTTCTTCCGCTTATCAGCCGTTCTTCAACGTATACACCCCGATGATCCGGGAGGTATCGCCCATGGCGCTGGATTTTAATGAGACTTATATAAAACGGCTGAACGAGCAGTTCGACCTTATCGCTAACGGCGTTCAATACACCTGGCCGGGAGCCGGGGGTATGACAATCATGAACGCCGGTATCTCTTGGCATAGCGACAATTGGAGCTTGTATGGCGGGGGATTCGGCGGACGGTTCTTTAGCCCCTTCAACCCTAGCCCCGGAATAACGGCCGGAGCAAACGTGCAACTGGAATACCAACCCACTGACTGGATGAAACTGAAAGGCTGGGGGCAATACGCTTATTACGCCGACGAGTACAACAACCCCCATATGCTCATGAACCCCTTCTTCTACCATACCCAAGTAGGCGGCGCGATGGAGTTCAAGATCACCGATAATTTCTGGATGGGAGCCGGTGTCAACTATGAGTACAACCCGGTACGACGGAAGATGGAACCACAGTTCATGGTCTATCCCGTCTTCAGATCGGGTCGCTTAAAGATCGGGATGTGAGGAAGACGCGATCTCCGTCTCGAACATCCCCACGTGGCAACTGCCCAGGATACCCACGCCACCGTCTATATTGCTGAATACACGGATAGGCTCGGCCAGACCGCCATCGATCAGAAGGTTCGAGATGGAGTCCGTGTTCTTATCCTGCAATACTTTCAGGTATCGATAGTATTCCGCCGAGATAGCGTAGAGGTGAACCCGCAGGTGCATCGGGGGAATCAGATAGAAGTCTTCCTTCTCGAATTGCCCGATCCACATCGAATCCGGGACAACCGCTACCTGAATTTGCCTATAATAATACTCATCCGTAAGGCGCAAGGTATATTCTTGGCCGTTTATCAGTTCGTCGGAAAAGACCTTCCCGCCGGATCCGGACATCCAGTCATTGCCAAAGACCTGGTCCAAGGCGGTCAACGATTGGCCGAAAACAGGTTCGGTCGCGTAGTTTGGGGTAGCTGGGAACCACTTATATTCCCCGGTGTACTTCTTGGCGATACCATCGAAGACAGGAACGCCCTCTTCCATCCGGAGCAAATAATAATTCGCCTCGGCGGGGTCATCCTTGATCGTCACTTGATAGATTGCATTCTGGTGGGAAGAGCCGAAAGAGCCCCCGGCCGAGGCATAGGTAACCCCCGCTTTCAAGACCTGGGCGGGCTCGGGCACGACCGTCTCGGCGCTTGCCAGCCCATACTCCGGATAAGAGGCTTCCACACGGATACGATCGCCCTGCGCCGGTATAAAATCGGACTTGAAATAGCCCCTCGTGTTGAACGCCTCGTCGCCTTCCTGAAAGCGCAGACGCTCCGTGAAGGCACCGTTCACGAATAGTTTCACCTCGGCCTTGTCCAAGGTCACGTTCGGATGGTCGTCGGTGAAAAACCAGGTGCGGGAGACACTCGCGGCCAGGGGCTCGCCGGTTATGGCGACACAGTTTACCACCAGCGTGGGATCCGGCCGCAAGGATTCAAGGTCGATCTCCTCGACGCAAGACGTCAGGGCGGCCAGGGCGAACAGGCCCGCCGCGCCAATCGTGTTTATCAGGATATTCTTTATCTGTCTCATCTTTCTAGAATTTATAGGTGTACGATACCGAGGGGATGATCGGCATTATGCCGATCTGCTTAAAGCAAGACTTGCTCTGGCCGGAACTGGGGGAGGAAGAGCCCGGCACCAAGTTATTCGCCGGCACCCAGCTCTCGCCTTTATAGACCATGAACGGGTTCATCCGGCTATATACATTATATATACTGATATTCCAGATACCCATTCGCCCCTTCTTCTTCGGGCGATAGATATTCAAGCCCAGATCCAGGCGATGATAGGCGGGCATCTGGTAATTGTTGCGGTGCGTGTACAGGTCGACCACGCCGCCGGATGGCTCCGACCAGTTATCCTGCCGGTGCGGATCGGAGATAGCGGTCGTACCCGCTTGCTCATAGCCCTCCAGCGACAAGGTCATCCGGTTGCCGGAAGCGTACGTCCAGGCGGCGGTCAGCTCCACCCGCTCCGACAGCTTGTGCGATACCACGATATTCAGCTTATGCCGGTTATCGTAGCGAGCGGGGAAACGCCGCCCGTCATCGATCTCGTCGAAGCGACGGTCCGACCACGAGAGCGTATAGCCCACCCAGCCGGTCGTGCGTCCGCTCTCCTTACGGGCCAGGAACTCCACGCCATACGAGCGTCCGGTGCCGACCGCCATCTTATCCTCCCACGCCGCCGTGCCGGGCAGGAAGGAATAGCCGTCCTTATAATCGAGCAGGTTCTTCATCCATTTATAGTAGCCCTCCACCGAGAAGCTGTAGGAGCGCATCAGGTTGTAATAGACACCGGCGGAGACCTGATCGCTGATCAAGGGCTTCAGCTTACGGGTAACGGGCATCCACGCGTCCGTAGGCAGATTGATGTAGCTATTGCCCAGCAGATGGATATATTGCCCCATCCGGGCGTACGAGGCCTTGAAGCTTAGGTCGTCGCGCAGCAACCACCTAAGGGAGGCGCGCGGCTCCAGCAGGGTATACGTCTTCCGCTCCACGTTGAAGAGGCTGAACCGGAGCCCCGCGTTCAGGCGTAAGCTGGGCGAGACCGTCCAATCGTCTTCCCCGAAGACGGCCGCCTCGCGGGCCCACAGCAGGTCGTTCGTATAGACTTTCCCGATATTGGATAGCTCCAGCCTGCCGGAACCGGAGGCTTTCACCTCGTTGTACTCCGGGCGGAAACGGTGCACCAGGAAATCTCCCCCGAAACGGATCAGGTGCGAGGTGGAGGGCGTGTAATCGAACGAGGAGCGCACGCCCATATCCAAGATAGAGGTGGAGCTGCTCGTCTCCGAGGAGGAAGAGAGGTAATTGTCCTCGCCCTCCACGCCGTAGCTATAATCCTTGGAGCTGCGGATGTTGGAGCGATAGCGGGAGAAGACCCCGGAGACGCGCCCGAACAAACGGTTATTGAACACATAGGTCCAGCCCAGGGTACCCATCAGGTTGCCCCAGCGCAGCGCGGAATGGGTGCCGTCGGTATAAGGGGTCTGCGCCTCGCTCGTCGAGAAATTGGTACCTCCGCCCTTTAGCACGTCATTCCCGTTGTAGAGGCTGAGGAACATCCGGCTGCGATCGTTGAAACGATGGTTCAGCTTTAGGTTGAAGTCGTGGAAAGCGTAGCGGAGGTTCATCCGGTAGCCGTCCTTCTTCTGTATCTTGTTGGCGACGGCTATCGCCGGGGCGGAGAGCACGTCGAGCCACGAGCGCCGGAGCACCACATGGAAAGCCGTCCGGTCCTTGACGATAGGCCCCTCCAGGCTCAGGTTGCCGGATATCAGCCCGATCGTGGCGCTGCCATGATATTCTTTCATATTGCCTTCCTTGGTATGGACATCTACCACGGACGAGAGCCGCCCGCCATACCGCGCGGGGAAGCCCGCCTTGAAGAAGTCGAGGCCGCGGATCGCCTCCGGGTTGAAGGCGGAGAAGAGGCCGCCGACGTGGTTGACCTGGTAGACCGGGTTGCCGTCTATCAGGAAGAGATTGCCATCCTGGTCGCCGCCACGCACGTAGAGGCCGGCCAGCCCCTCGGTGCCGCTGGCCACGCCCGGGGTCAGTTGCAGGGTCTTCACGATATCGGACTCGCCGAAGAGGGTGGGTGTCGCCTTGAGCGTCTTCTGGCTGAACTCCATGGCTCCCATCAAGGTGTTGTTCACCGGCAGGCGATCCCGCTCCGAGGCGGTAACCACCACCTCCTCCAGGCGGGCGTTCGGGCGCAGTTCTATAGACAAGATCGTGTCTCCCTCCAATTCCGGGAAATGGAAGGAGCGACTCTCATAACCAATGTAAGAGGCATGCAGGCGGACATCGCCCGGGGGGAGCGTCAGGCTGAAAAAGCCATAGCCATTCGTAGCCGCGCCTTTGCGACTGGCCACCTCGTAGACAGAGGCCCCGATCAGGGACTCGGAGGACGTTTGGTCCCGCACGAAGCCACTGATCGTCACCTGTCTCTGCCTGCGCTTCAGAATCACGATCTTTCCACTCACCTTATACACCACCGGATACGGCCCGAACAAACGAGCCAGGCAATCCGTCAATGCCTCATCTTTCACTTGGAAACTGATCTTCGGAAGCTCTTTCAACAAAGAAGACTCGTACGAGAAGGTCACGCCCGCCTGCCGCTCGATCTCGGCCAATACCTCCGGCAAGGAGGCCTCTCGCATACGCAACGTAATCCGGGGCTCCTCCCTCGTTTGGGAAGATTGGGCCGAGGCGTACGGCACGGGCATAAAAATCATCCAGCAAAAAACGGCGATCAGCCATTTGTTCATCCACTCTGTCATCTTTCTACTTTATTGAGTTCATACATAAGACGGGATCTTCCGGAAATACCCCTATCTAGGAAGAGGCTTTTTTCTTCATACCACGTGAAGTGGTAACTTCACACATCATGAAGCGGTAACTTCACGCACCATGAAGTGGTAACTTCACACGTCATGAAGCGGTAACTTCTCGTGCCAAAAGGAGAACGGAGCTTTCACCGAGCGGTGAACGATGCTTTCACCGAGCGGTGAACGATGCATTCACCGGGCTGTGAACGATGCATTCACCGAGCGGTGAACGGTGCATTCACAGGGCGGTGAAAGGTGCTTTCACAAGGAGGGGGAAAAACCCCACCCGGGACTGTCCCACGGATTCCAAGTAGGGGGCACCGTATCCCGGGGCATCGTGACGCGCCGTTTGTCCTCTTGATAGCCGGCCACGATCCCGAAACCGTTGTCCACGTTCGAGTACGCGTCGGCGGGCTCTATCAGCGCGCCGAAGTTCGCGTCGCCTATCGTGATGGAGTAGCCCCGCATGATCTTCATGTACCGGTAGTAATCCTCGGAGATAGAGAGCAGGCGCACGTCGTAATGGACTACCCGGGACAGGCTGTCGCTCTCGTACGAGTATTCCACCGGGAAGACGGAGACCTTGACAGCCTTCGTATTGACCATATCCTTCCCGCTGAATACGCCCATGCAGTAACGCCCGTCCATCTGGTTCGTGATGGGGCTGCCCCCGAACGACTGGAAGACAGGGTCCTCGTAATCCACGCTAAAGCCGGAATAATACCACTGATACCCGCCCAGGCTAGTAAAAGAGGTAACCGTCCGGGTGCTATCCCCCTTGCGGTACTCCATCACCTGCTCCACGATCAAGCGGTAGTAGGCATCGATCTCGTAATTCATCTTAACGGACAGGCGCAGATGCTCCGTGTAGTAAGCCGAGGAGCGATACGACAGGGTATCCACCCCATCGATCCGCGCCCGGCCGGGTATCCGGGTCTCGGCGGATACCGGCTCATAGCCATCCGCCTCGGCCTCCAGGCGCAGCCGGTCGCCTTGCCTCACGAAGCAACCGGGCAAGACGTATTGCCCCTTCGGGTGTATCGAGTCTCCCGGCTGGTCATCGGCGCACATCACCCCCTGGAAGCGGTCGTCTACGTAGACGCTCACCCGCGCGCCGGGCAAGTCGAAATCGGGTACGCTATCCAGGACAAACCACGTTTTCGAAAGGTGGGCGCGCACCTCCTTCCCGGGGCTTACCGAGGCGTTCAGCACGATACGATCCGGCAGGTCATCCAGCTCGATCTCCACGTCTCGCACGCACGAGACCATCCACAACCCCAACGCCAGCAGGCAAGGTAAATATCTTCTCATAAGCTAGAATTTATAAGTATAAGAGATAGACGGCATACAATAGAACAAGATGGTCTCCTGCAGCACCACGCGATATTTACTAGAGCCCGCGTCTTGGTAGGCATGCACCTCCGTCATGAACGGATTCGGCCTCAAGTAGGTATTGTATAGGCTGAGGTTCCAGATCCCCATCCGGCCTTTCTTCTTATAGCGATAGAAGTTGACACCCAGGTCCAAGCGATGGTAAGGGGCCAATTGATAATTATTGCGGGCGCTCAGTCCGGCGCTCATCGGGCGGTATAGATCCGAGCCCGCGTATCCATGCTCCTTTTGGGCGGGGGGAGACAGTTACTTATACTCCGGCAAGCTGATATGGTTGCCCGAGGCGAACACCCAGGCCGCCGTCAGCTCCACCTTTCGCGACAACTTACGGGAGACTACCACGTTCAGCTTATGGCGGTTGTCGAAGCGAAAGGGGAAATGACGGCCCTTGTTCACGGAGCCGTCCGGAAACCAGCGGTCGGACCACGAGAGCGTGTAGCCGATCCACCCGGTCGTCTTCCCGCCGGTCTTTTGCGCCATCAGCTCCACGCCATAGGTCTTGCCCTTCCCCAGCCCGACCCGGTCTTCCCAGCCGGAGAAGTGCGTCTCCACCGGCCAATGATCCTTATAATCGATCAAGTTGTCCAACCGCTTATAATAACCCTCGACCGAGAAGTCGTACATCCGCCCCAGGTTATAATACAGCCCGGCGGTGACCTGGTGAGAGCTCATCGGAGGGACTTTGCCCGTCACCGGGACCCAGATATCCGTAGGCTGGTTCACGTAGGTATTCGATAATAAGTGGACATATTGGTTCATCTTGCTGTAAGACACCTTCACCGAGAGATCCGGTCGGAGCAAATACCGCGCCGACAGGCGGGGCTGGAAGGAATGATACGTCTCGCCCTCCACCTGAAACAAGGTGTAGCGCAGCCCGGCGTTCACCCGCAGGCGATCCGTCAGCCGCATCTCATCCTCGGCGAACCAGGAAAGTTCGTGGCCCCTTATCAAGGAATAATCGTACAAAAGCTCGTAGGCCGGATTCGTCAACGAGTCGTTCACCCACGACCGTTGCCGGCTATTCTCCGGGCGGAAGTTATGGAACAAGTAATCCGCCCCCATCCGTATCCGGTGATTCATCGAGGGGCTGTAATCCACCGACAGCCGCACGCTCATATCCTCCATCTCCGATTTATAATGGCTATCCCGCTTGATCGATTGCCGCTCCTCCTAATCGCTATCGATCTCATAGCTATTCGCCTCCTGCCGGATGTGCGAGCGAAAACGGCTGTAGCCCACCATCAGGTTGCCAAACAGCTTCTGGCCGAACACGTAGTTCCATCCGGCGGAACCGATCAAGTTCCCCCAGCGCCAGAGGAACAGATCCCCGGAGCTCCCATCCTTCTCCTCGCTACCCTGCCGGAACGCGTCTTGCCCCATATAAAAGCTCACGTAGGCCCGGCTACGCTCCGAGAAAGAATGGTTCACCTTCGCGTTTATATCGAAGAAGTGATACCCGAAACGATCCTTGGTATCGCTGTCCTTATTCACGATCGCCAAGGCCGGCGCCGTTATCAAGTCCAGCCACGTACGGCGTACCGAGACGTTGAACGAGGAGCGATCCCTCACGATCGGCCCCTCCAGGTTGGCCCTCGCGGAAAGCAAGCCCACGGATATATTCCCGTGATACTCCTGCCTATCGCCGTCGTTCATACGCACGTCTACAACCGACGAGAGCCTCCCGCCGTATTCCGCCGGGAAGCTCCCTTTATACAACCGGGTGTTCTTGATCGCGTCCGGGTTGAACGCCGAGAAGAACCCCAGCAAATGATTCACATGATAGACCGGGTTCCCGTCCAGCAGGTATAGGTTCTCATCGGCCCCGCCGCCACGCACATACAAGCCGGTCATCCCCTCGGTCCCTACCGCCACGCCGGGCAGCTGCTGCAAGGTCTTCACCAGATCCGCCTCCCCCAGCAAGGCAGGCATCGACTTCACCCGCTCGACCGGCACGTCGATCACCCCCGCCCGGCTGCTCAGCACCTCGTGGCAAGGGCGGGTCCCCCGGATAACGACCTCGCCCAACGAGGCCAACGACCGCAGCGGGAAGTCGATCATCGTATCCCTGCGCAAATCGATCTCTATCTCCATCGCCTTAAAGCCCACGTACGAGGCCCGGAGGCGAACCTTTCCGGGCGGGAGCGTCAGGCTGTAAAAGCCGTAATTGTTAGACATCGTACCGCCCCCTCCGCTTTTCACCAGCACCGAGGCGCCCAGCAAACTCTCGTACGAGGCCGAATCCCGGACGAATCCGCTAATCGTATATTGACGGGGCTTCCGCTTCAAGATGATATATTGCCCCGTGACCCGGTAGATAACCGGCAAGGGCGTGAATAAGCGCTTCAAGCAATACGACAAGGACTCATCCCGTACCGACAGGGAGACTTCCGGCAAGTCCCTCAGCAAAGAAGACTCGTACGAGAAGAACAACCCGGTTTGCTTCTCAAGCTCCATCAATATATCCAACAGGGGAACCTGCCGCATATCCAACGTAACCGTCGGCGTAGGTTCCGGCATCTGCGCATATAGATGCCCGACCCAACCGGGAAGCAATAGAATCCCTATCAGCCATACAACAATAGATCTCATAAATGACCTGGTTTTATTTCCTCGACGCAGAGACGGGTACCAAGCGCACGTCCAATGTCTGGTTTACGACCTGCAGCACATCCTCCAAAGGCAGGTTATTAAAGGTAGCGGTCAGTTCCGCCCCCTCATTCCTTGTCCGGTTCGCGATCTTGACTTGGTAATAATCGCTCAAGTCCTCGATCACCTTATCCAGCGGCGTCTCCAAGAAGCGAAGCTGCCCCGTCCTCCAAGCCAACTTGTTCGCGTCTTCTTCCGTCACTACCGTTATCTCCTTATTATCCATAGAATACTGAGCCGACATTCCGGCGGTAAGTATCACATTCTCCTTTTCCACACCGGCGGTAAAACAGACCTTGCCGGTAACTACATTGACTTCCGTAACGGTAGGCTGCTCCTCTATCTGGAAACTGGTTCCCAGCACCGTAACTTCCGTTTGGCTCGTTTTCACAGAGAAAGGGCGTGCCTCGTTCCTCGTCACCTGGAAAAAGGCCTTTCCTCTCATCTCCACGGCACGCCTCTCTTTATCATATCTCCTCGCGTCATACCTCACCCAAGAATCGCCGGCCAAGGCGACCAACGTACTATCCGGAAGGTAAACATCTTTCATTTGCCCGGGGGCGGTAGTAATCGCTACCCAATCCGGGGCGTTCCTCTCTACCGTAAACCAAGTACCCAGACCCACGAGCACTAACACGACAGCCGCCGCCCCGATCCAATATCGGCGAAACGACACCTTCCGGCTAATCGCATGCTTGGAAGCGAACTTCTGCCATGCCTTATCCGTATCAAGACTTCCTTCCCGATAGCGCTTCGCTACGAAACGGATGCGTTGTTCTAATTGATCGTCATGCTCGTTGTCCATTCTATTCCTTTATTTAGTAATTCCTCCCCGTTTCATACCACTGGAACCCGACACTGGGAGCCTGCCCCTTCTTCAAAGGGACTCCCACACTCATGCTAGGCGAGATCCTCGACGATACGCACGATGAGAAAATCATCATCAACACCGCGAATATAAACACCCACTTTATACAAGCCATCGTTTTCATCCTCTTTTCCCTTTAAAATGTATATCCCAAAGTAAAACTAGCCGTATGATAGTTCAGCCCCATACCATAAGCGGATCTCTTGTATTGCTTGCCCAGACCCAGGTCATAGCCCACCTTGAAAGTGACCCGTTTCACCTCGATGCCCGCCTCTACGGTCAAGCCCCAGTCGAAACGAGGCGCTTCCACATATCCTTGAGCGGGGTCAAAGGGGTTCCAAGATAGCGTCTTATTATAAGGTAGCTTTCCCTCCAAAGGGTAATCGCTCTCCTCATAGTTCGTCTCTCCTCCCACGCCAACCGCCAGATAGGGACCGGCCGCCAAATGCAACCGGACATCCTTGGTTACTTGCCAATTGAAACGGGCCAGGATCGGTAATTGGATATATCCGCGATGTTCCTTCTGGCTACGATGCCTTATTCCTTCCGCATCAAAATCCTTAATCCCATACGTATTATAATAAAGGCCCGTACCGCCGTAGCCACCACCATATCCCCATAGATTCAAATAATCGCGGGATACGGGATAGAGAGAGATACTCGTGTTTATCCGTCCGCCATAGGGGCTCTCGCTCGTCCCATAGACCTCGCTGTAAGAAGACAGCCCTTTCCCCCGTTGCACATAATACAAACCGGATTGAAGCGAGAACCAGCCCGATCCGAATGTATAAGAGACCGCCGCCCCGGCCTTAAAGCCCACCTTAGCGACATCACCCTTATACTTTGTCACGTTCATACCAGCTTCCGGTGTCACTTTCCATTGCGCCTGGACCGAGATCACGCACGCCATCAACATCACAAATACTACCAACTTCCTCATACACTTCTCCACGCTTTAATGAAACAAATAAGTAAGTAACCTTTATCTGTAAGACAGAGAAATATGAAAAACCCCCATTCCTTCCTATACAATTTATCCGAAAAAGAACAGATAAACGCGGATAGCTGTCTCCCGCAAGGCTTTCAATGCCTTGCTCATCTGGTTCTCAATTGTTTTCACCGAGAGGTTCAATTCATCCGCTATCTCTTGGTACTTCAAGCCATCCCGTTTGGACAACAAGAAAATCTTCTTCCGTTCGGGGGGTAGCTGATCGATAGCGTCCCACAGGCGGGCGTCACACTCCGATCGGAGGGTGTCTTCCTCTTCCGAGGTATCTTCCACATCGGGTAGCTGCTCGACGGTCTCGGCGTTCACGGGTTGTGAGGTAAATGAAAGAGAGCGGTTCCTTACCGCTTGGTATAAATACGCCTTCAAGTTCACGATCACGTTACCGGCCCGGTTCTTATCCCATACATCAGCGAAGGCCTGTTGCACGATATCTTCCGCGTCATCAATCTGGTCGGTATAGCGGAGCGCAAATAAACACAAGGGCTTATATAAACTCTTGAAATGATGTTCAAACTCTTGAGTGGAAATAACAGCCATACGTTCGTTATCTGTAACTATTCGTCGCAAAGTAACAACCTTTTCCTTTTAACAAATCGCTTTTCAGGTTCTTTATAGTGGTTTTAATAAAAAGAAAGAGAGAGGGTATAAGGGAAGAGTCCGGAAATGACATACCGGTTGATTAGGCAGACGAACGCGGGAATAAATTCATTAAATAATATCCGCATCCATCTGCTTGTTCCTTATAATCAATGTGCCACAATATATTCCTCCGTCAATTCGCAAGAAGGGTTAAATGCGTTGGAAGTCATATATTCCAATAGGCTTTGACGGAATTGAGCCGCCGCCGGACGTTTGGCCAGGTCACTCCGCAAATCGGCACTACAAACCAATAGTTTACCTTTCCCCACACGAGCCTCATAGAGCAATCCTAGTTTCCGGTTGGTAAACCAGTCATCGATAATATGAACGATCGGGCGGAATCCCTCCGGACAGTCATCCAAGACCATCGCATCGCAACGACTCATCAGATCCCACCATTGGTAATCGCTCACTCCCTCATTCGGGAAAGAAGCCAGCGCCGGATGCTTCGGATCACAATACACGCCAAGCGTATGGGGAGCCTGTCCACCCGTCCAAGCGGTATTCCAGAAAATACTAGAGAAACCAACAGCTATATCGCCCCCTTTCTCTGGAGGGACGGTTCCATAGGTCAGCAGTAAGACAGACTCTCCACTCGCCAGCTTTTCCCGCGTGGTCTTATCAAAACGTGTCGTGATATACGGCTGCTCGTTGATCGGCTTTTTCACGGCCGGATACACCCATATATTCCACTGGTTATGAATATCAGTGTTCTCCACAAAGGCAGAGACGATCAATTGAGAGGGTTCGGCCACTTTTGATAAGTCACAACGGATCTTCCCTACCGGTATACAATTGTCAATAGGCAACCCACGGGTAAAAGATCCTTCTTCCAACACCCGATTATCTGCCGTAGCCACACGCCAACGGATGGTCGCTTCCGGTATTTCCTTTTCCCCAAAATGAGCCATCTCCAAGGGAACATCCAACACCTCGTTATTCAACCAAACCATTTTAGAGAAACGAGCCAGCGGAACTGTCTTGTCGCAAAACATGCGATATTCCTTACCGGTAACATATCCTTTATCATCCCAAAACGCATCCAGAACACCAACCAGCGCCGTACCCTGTCCCGGGAAATCATGAAGGTCGAGCAACTGGAAACCGGCAAAACCAGGAGTACGCAAGGCCGCCTCAATATCAGCCTTATAACATAGCGTCTGCAACCGTCCGGAAGCATACAGGAATTTCTCTCCCAGATCCTCCATTCCCTTCTCGGCCAAGGTCTCTTGAAACACCTCTAGGTTCTTGGCTTTCAATACTCCCGTATATTTTTCGATTTCCTTAAAGTTAGGATATACGCACCATTGTCCGATCTCATGGCTCACGGAAGGCATATTCTTACGGATTATATCAGCGAAGTCATAATCCGTGCGTGGTGCTTCCCGGTTTATGATACTGCTTAAACCAGCCCCCCAGCCCTGTATTCTTGGGTCTGGAGTATTCCAATAGTCCGCGTTCTCAATATAAGGCCATCCTCCTGAGCTAGAATAGACACGACGAGAGTCCTTGCTTTTCCAATAACCAACCAAATCCGACAAATAACGCCCTTGATTAGCCCCCGCCGGCTCATTTCCATATACCATCATACAAAACGAAGGGTGATTGCCATATTCATCAAGTATCCGGTCGCTCTCTTCCTTAAACCATTTATCCTGAGGCTTCCCGCTACCCACTTCAGCCCATCCACCGCATTCTACCTGCAGATAGACACCCATACTATCCGCTACATGGAAAGCGACTTCCGGAGGACACCAAGAATGAAACCGTACATGGTTCAATCCATATTCCTTACAAACACGATAGATCTTCGCCCAATAATCAGTCTCCATAGCGGGATAACCTGTCCGCGGGAATATGCAACATTCCAAGGTTCCACGTAAGAAAACGGGTTGTCCGTTTACCTCAAAACGGGTTCCGTTCGCCTTAAACTCACGCAATCCAAAATCGTAACCGGCCTTATCCAATCCGCCGGACGATTCTACCGTCACATTCATCCTATATACATTAGGAGTATGCTCCGACCAAAGTCCGGCCTCATCCCCCATATCCACCTTCGCCTCTATCCAGTCGTTGGCCCGTTCCGGCTCTACCACCAGTTGAAGCGGACTTCCTACGGGTTCTCCCGCCAGGTTCTCTGCCTGAAAAGATATTTTAGAAGATCCCTTCTCCGCGCTCCCTTTCAACAGGACTTTCACCAACGCTTGCTTTTCCTTTATGTCCGGATAAATCCGTACCGTCTGGATATACCGGGAGGGTTTGGCGGACAGTTTTATCTCTCCTACGATACCGTTCCAGTTACTTTGCGTATGATCGGAAACACTGTGCGCGTTCTTGCCTACATCTATAGTCAAGCGGTTGTCTACCCGTAAAGTGAATGTATGTTCTCCGGCCGCCAGGCCATCCAACACATACCGCTGAGGGGTTAATAAAGAATTTTGCGTCCCCACTTTCTTCCCATCTAGAAAGAGAGAGGTTTCCCAATGCGTCCGCTCCAGCTCCAGCACGACAGAACGGTTCTCCCAGCCAGACGGGACATTCATTTTCCTTTGGTACCAAGCTACGCCTACATAGTGCTTATCCGGATTCAGCCAAAAGGGTACTTTCACGTTGCCCGGTTGTCTGTATTTAGCATATTCAGGAGCGTTATACCACGCGCTATCAACGATCTGTCCCGTCCATTTCGTCTCCAAGCTCACATCGTATCCTTTTCCCTGTTCCTGCAAAGAACCGGGCAAACGAAGTACCTCTCCGAACTCTTTACTTTGCCATTGCTCATTCACGCCCACATCGTTCGGGTCGAGCGCGAATCTCCATTCCCCAGCCAAAGAAATCTCTGTCGGAGAATCATTACAAGAGATCAGCGCAACTGCCATAGATAGCATTACACAATAAAAAAAGACAGCTCTTTTCATCATCCTCTTCTTACTTTTTATTCTGATTTAAACTTACATATATTATTCACACCTTATTAACGGCCATCAACCTATGTACCTGTACACCTTGGTGATTCACATCCATCCCGGCGGCAATACCCAAATAAATCTCCGCCTTCTCCTGATGCCCAAGCCCCAGATGCCCCAATCCCATCAGGTAATTACAATGAACTTGATTCTTCTTATCCATATCATCCTCCCAGATTTGGAGATCGGGAAGAGAAACCGCGAAATAGTCCATCTTGAAAGAATCGAACAGATGCTTTTCTCCAAAATCGATCAAACGGTTAAAGCAACTACGCGCCCTTTCCTCATCTCCTAACGCACGAAACGCCAATCCTTGATAGAAAATCTTGTCCGGCTTCTGGTCATTATAATAAATAGCGGCAACCGGTTGGCTACTTCCTACACTAGCCGCAAGAAAAAGATCGTGAGCCTCGGCCTCTCGTCCCATCGATCGCAAGGCACACGCCTTATAATAATTGAAATCATTTTCCCGCGCTCCGTACAGTCTTCCCTCTCCTTGATTCTGGGGATATATAAAACACTTCTCTATCAGCGCTAGCGCGTTCTCAAACTCGCCCGCTCTCATAGAGCTCTTCACCCGCTCTACGCATGCCAACTGGTACTGGGCGGGAACTTTTCCCTCTCCACCTTCCCAAGGATGAAAACGACGGGCATCGATCATACGGATCGCCTCTTCATACCGCCCCAATTGGTTTAACAAGGTTACATATTCCAGATACAGATCATCACGCGAGAAGGCTACTTCCTTATGCTTATCCAGTAAAGCCAGCCGATCGGCATGAGGACGGTTCAAGCGTTTGTAAAGCTGGTCTAGCTCCATCAATATACGGGCATCCCGTGTATCCAGCTCAAAAGCCCTCTCGAGCAAGGCTACAGCTTCCTGTCGCTTATCCAACTTATTGAAATAAGCCAAAGAGAGGTTGCGAAGAACCGTAGGGAAGGTATCATCTTGCTCGGCGGACTTTTCCCAGGGCGTTATCGCTTCTGTATATTGACGTTTGTCGTACCATAGATTCCCCAAGTAATAATAAGCTTTCGGAGCGACCCCAGTAAGTGAGATAGCAGAACGTAAGGCGAGGATCGCTTCCAAGGCATTCGGAAAACAATAATCGGCCGGTTGCCGCTCAGCCTCTAGGCTTGTCCTCTTCGCTTCTTCAGTATATCCCGCAGAGCACAAGAACCAGCTCTTATAATAGTAAAGCATCGTACGTTCCGACACCGCCGAATCGCAGGCGACCTCAACCACCTTCAAGGCCTCATCCCAACAGTCGGCAGAGGCGTAGTCGAGAGCCAGTTCCTCATAATTATGCCCTTCATGGCGCATCCGTACAACCAAATCATCCAACACTACCTTCTTTCCGGTAAGCAAATATTCCTCGAAACCACAACCAAAATTGAAAGGATCGATCTCCTGTGATTCCCGTACCAAGACGAGTGCTTCATCCACACGCTCCAGATGACGAAGAATAACAGCTTTCAAATGACGACCTCGCAAATTATGCCAGTTACGAAGCAAGGATTTATCGATCTCACCAAGAGCCTCTTCCCAATCCCCTTTCGCCGCGGACAACTGTGCCAGCGAGTAATATCCGGCATCCTGCCAAGCCGCATTCCAGCAAGCCTTATAAAAACAGTCGTATGCCTCGTCCGGCTTTCCTTGATATTTCAATGACAATCCGAGGTTATACAAAGGCTCACCATCGTAAGGATTCGGATTCTTTTCCGTCAAGGTCTTCACCGCCCGCCGCAAGTACGCCTCAGCCTTGGCGAATTGTCCTTTACGGATGAGCCACAAACCCATCGCATTGTTATTGCGGACATCGCCCGGATCGCGGCGAAGCGCCTCTTCATAATAATCCGTGGCAGAATAGGTGGCATGGCGATATTGCTCCAGGTGCAGGCCGGTCAGATACAGCTGTTCCGTCGTTTGTATCTCCCTCGGTTCGAGAGACGCTTTCGCCGGTTCGGGAACAGGCTTGATCTCATTCGGCTCATGCTCCCAAGAGAGGAGCGATCTCCCCTTGGAATCATGGATCGAGACAGAAACGTCCAAGAGATCCGCTATCGGGATCAGTTCCTCATAAATCGATTCGGGAGAAATATCGCGAGTGGTATCCAATACCCGCTCTCCGCTTTTTACGACAACAATACGCAGATCCTTTCGTACGGAAGTGGCAAAGATCTTCAAGCGAGACACCTCGCCCTCCGGTTCAATATTCATCAGCAGATCGGAAGAGGCGTTTTTCACGACACCCAGTTCACGATACGGCATGAAATACTGGATAAACGTCTTCTCCTCGTACGGTTGTAGCCAAGTGAAATCCGGCTGGTTGTCGGTATAGACACCCGTCATCAATTCTATATAAGGGCCGTCGGTATCGGTAAGATTCCGATCCCAAGCCTGTCCGAAATCACTATTGCCCCAAGTCCATTGTTTTTTACCCGGAGAGATATGATGATTGGCCACATGCAAGACTCCGGCACGGGTATCGTTCTCGTAGCCACCTACGAAATTATATTTGGAACAGATCGCCATATAGGAAGTAGGCACTGGAATATTCTTATAGCGGGATATATCTACCCCCGCCGAGTAATCCATCTTATAATAAGTCCCGGTAGCGATCGGGAAGCGAGACACGTCACGCTTACCATGATCAAACACCGCATTCACGTCGCCGGGGAAGACCGACTGGTAATCCTCGTTTACCGCCACCGCCGGATTCGCCCACCAAAGGAAAGTCTGAGGAACAGGCGTGGGGTTATAAACCTTCCCTTGTATCTCCAAGACAGCACGCCCCGGACGCAATGTAAATCCGGCCATACCCTTTTGGTGAAACATCCGCTCACGTTCGCTAACCCATACGATCGCGCTGCCATCCGCACGTCTCTCTATCGAATAATCTATCGGCAAGAAGGTACTGGGGCGATGATGTTGCGGCCAGTTGAATTCGATACCGCCAGAGATCCAAGGACCGGTAAGGCCTACCAGAGCCGGCTTGATCACATGGTTATAATAGATAAAATGACGCTGCTTAATCTTATCATAAGCCATCTGCACACGCCCTCCCAATTCAGGCAAGATCATCACCTTTATATATTCATTTTCCAGATACACGGCATGGTAAGGCCTATCCTCGCAGGTATCTTCTATCTTTTCTATCACAGGATACGGATATACGACACCGCTACTTCCCTGGTAAACACGCTTCTCTAAAAACATTGGATTCTTCTCCGGCTTACCAACACCATAGGTAGGAAGCAGGATCTCTTCTTCCCAAACTTTTACATTTTCCACCATATTCTCACTGTTATCTTGTTAATTCTTTTTCCAACTCTTCCAATGTCTTGCCTTTGGTCTCGGGAAGTTTTGCCCGAATAAAGAGGAAACCCGCCAAGCAAATCGCTCCATATAACCAGAAAGTACCCGAAGCCCCGACAGTCTCATTCAGTATCGGAAACGTATAAGTAAGCAAGAAGCAAGCCACCCAGAGAAAGAAGGTAGAGAGCGCCATCGCCATACCTCGTATCCGTACCGGAAAAATCTCGGAAAGGACAACCCATACAATAGGAGCCAGCGACATCGCGTAACAGGCGATCGCCAATACGACCAGCAGCAACATCGGCCAGCCGCTCATCTCCAAAAAATAGCAAGTACCCAAGATAACATAGATTACCGTCAGCCCCGCCGAACCTACAAACATAAGCGTGCGCCGCCCCCATTTATCTACCGTATAAATCGCGACAAAGGTAAAGACCAGGTTCGTTACGCCTGTCACCACAATATTCATCAACACATCAGACACCGCATACCCGGCTGCCGAGAATATCTCGTGCGCATAGTTGAATATCACGTTGATACCGCACCACTGCTGGAATACAGCCAAGACAATCCCGATCACCAACACCCTCCGTACGCCTGGCCGCAAAAGCGACCGCCAATTGGTACGTTCCACACGATCATCCGCCAAGCGTTCCAATTCTTCCAACGTTTGCCGCGCGAATTCCCGTCCGCCCACACGAGCCAATATATCACCAGCCTCGGCAGTCCGGCCGGAAGTAGCCAGCCAACGGGGACTTTCCGGAATCACGAAAGAGAGGATAAAGAATAGTCCCGCCGGGATCAGTTCCGCCCAGAACATCCAACGCCAAGCCCATCCGATACCCTCGGCACTCAGCATTTCCGAATCGGAGACAAAGTATTCTCCGATCTGCCAGTTCGCCAACTGCGCCATCAGAATACCAAGCACGATCGTCAACTGATTGAGAGAAACAAATTTTCCCCGGACGGAAGCGGGAGAAATCTCAGCGATATAAACCGGAGAAACGTTGGAAGCTATGCCAATGCCAAAGCCACCTATAATACGGTATAAAATAAACCAGAAGAAACTATCCACCGCCCCAGTACCCGCGGCTGAGATCACAAAAAGGAAGGATGCCACTATCAGCATCTTCTTACGCCCATAACGGTCGCTCCACGCGCCAGACAATAAAGCCCCGGCCAGGCAACCGATCAGCGCGCTGCTCATCGCCCATCCACGCAACGCCGCCGAAGCCTCCAAACCAAAGAACGGTTCATAAAAAATTTTAGCGCCTCCGATCACGACCCAGTCGTAACCGAACAGCAATCCTCCCATCGCCGAAATAAGGCAAAGCAATAATAAATAGGCAGTCGTTCGCTTCATGATAATCAGTTTCTAAGATATGACGCGAAGTAAATACCTTTACCCAGAAGAATAAATAGATAAAAAGTTTATATAGATGGATTATTCTTCGATTTTAATTGGGTAAGTTCGCGCTATTCTTAAATCCGGATACCATGATCAAGAGAAAAGACGGTTTCAGTGGAGAGCGAGCGTTGGTCCTTCCTCAATCCATCATTCATGAGATGGAAGAAGACCCTATCTCGTCTATTTTATACATTACAGATATAGGCTACTATCCAAAGGCATGGCACCATTTCAGGGAACGTCCCGAGCCGATCTCGCAGTTTGTATTTATATATTGTATAGAAGGAGCCGGATGGTACCAGATAGACGGGCAGGAATACGCGGTAACGGCCAACCAGTATTTCATTCTTCCGGCAGGACAGCCCCATGCCTACGGAGCTGACGAAAGCGATCCATGGACAATCTACTGGATACACTTCAAAGGCAAGTTCGCCTCCCACTTCGCCAAGCAAGGCATCCGCCCGACAGAGATCAAGCCGAGCACGCACTCCCGGATCAGCAACCGTATCGATATGTTCGAAGAGATATTCAAGGTATTGGAGATGGGCTATAGCCACGACAATCTGCTATATGCCCACTCCATATTCTATCATTATCTCGGCACGTTGCGCTACCTGCAACCCTACCGAGACGCCTCCAACCATGAAGCGGATAAGAACGATCCCGTGACAGCCGCCATCTATTTCATGAAAGAGAACCTAGAAAAGAAACTGATGCTACAGGAGATAGCCCGGCACACGGGCTATTCTCCCTCACATTTCTCTCTCTTGTTCAGCCAGCGGACAGGCTACGCGCCTCTCGCCTACTTCAACCAACTAAAGATACAGCAGGCCTGCCAACTCCTTGATTTCACGGATATGAAAATAAACCAGGTCTGCCATAAGATCGGCATCGACGATACGTATTATTTCTCCCGCCTCTTCTCCAAAATCATGGGAATATCGCCACGGGAGTATAAGAAGAAGAAGAAAGGATAATACGAATCAATAAGGGCGGAAACCGATAATCTGCCGTACCTCGTTCAATGTCTTGGCGGCACTCTCGCGAGCTTTCTCCGCACCCATACGGGCTACCTTATCCAGATATTCCGTATTGGCGGCCATATCCAAGATACGCTCACGGATCGGAGCGCAAAACTTATTGATATCCTCGGCCAACTGCTTTTTCATATCGCCGTAGCGGATCTCGCAATTGTTGTATTTCTCATTAAAGAAATCATAGGTCTCTTTCTCGGAGACAATTTCCATCATCGTGAATAAATTGGCGATCGGCTCGGGCTTCACGCTATTCGGCTCGGTTGGTCCCGCATCGGAAACCGCTTTCATAACCTTCTTCTTGATTGTTTTCTCATCATCGATCAAGTAGATCGCGTTACCCTCACTCTTGCCCATCTTACCGGAGCCATCCAAGCCCGGTACTTTCACGGACTTATCGCCCAAATGGAACGACGCAGGTTCCGGGAAGAAATCTACTCCATAGGTAGAATTGAAACGGCGGGCGAAACGACGAGCCATTTCCATATTCTGCTCCTGATCCTTACCTACAGGAACCTTCAACGCCTTATGGATAATAATATCGGCGGCCATCAAGGTCGGGTAAGTCAACAAACCAGCGCTTACGCTATGTTTATTACCTTCATTAAAGATCTCCTTCTCTACATCGCCTTCACATCCTTC
>JAQVCX010000155.1 GCA_028689545.1 Parabacteroides sp. | reverse complement strand
CTGTCTATTAATGCAATGGCAAACGCAAAAGAAATCGAGTCACTGTGCAGAATGAAGTCTATTAACGACCCGGGAGCGGAAGCGGACGAATATGTTAACCGCCTTGAATCCTATGCAGAACAGGCTTACAACGACGAAAGAGAATGGTAAGAAGGGCTACCACGCCCTTTGATTCTAAATTCTTTTAAGAGAGGTGAAGGAAACGGAGAAAGAAGTCCTTTACAACGAGGTATGGCGGTTCTGGGGCGGGGATATGCAACTCGATATCCTCATTGAGGAAATGGCTGAACTCACACAAGCCCTCATCAAATCCCGACTGCATAACGCGACCTGGAGCCATGCGGTCTTAGAGGAGATTGCAGATGTAACGATATGCCTGGAGCAGGTAAATAGCCGTCTGAAATCGCTACCAACCGATATCGACCGGGAGACTAACCGGCCGACCGGATACCTCATCGATATCGTTGAAGAGATAAAGGCCACCAAACTTGCCCGGCTTGAGGAGCGGCTTTGTGTTGCGAAAGGATAGGCGCAAATGGTAAAAGAGGGTAGGTTATTTAACGCCTTCCCCTTTCCGATATGACCTTAAGTGCTTCGGTTGTTTTATCGATGGCCGCGGTATATGCGCGGGCTATCATCACATCGATAAGGTCGAGTTTTTCGCCGGATTCGGCTTTAATGTGGACGATTCCGTCGTCGGTTGAAACCTCACAACGAAAAATGATGTTTTCGGTCATGACTACCTCACACCAACGTGTAGAACCTCCTGCCCGTAGTCTCGCTCACGACGGCTTTTACCGCGCACAATACATCATGTGTGAGCACGCCATTTTCCCCGCCGTATTTTTCCAGAAGCGCCTTCGCCTGCTGGAGCACCACGGCCGACGCGGAATATGCATGAAACTCTTTTCCGTCGAGGTCTTCACCGTCGAATACGACGTATTCGCCGTATTTGCTGGACGGCCTAACCTCAATTCTCTGTGCGGCGAACACCGTCCCGTCGCTAAGGCTCACCCGTTCGGTGGTGTCGAGAGGCGCAACCACGCCGGTATCACCGAAAAGCACCGTCTGACGTTCCTTTGCGGTCATTCCTCATCCCACTCCACCGGGGGAAGAAAGTCTTCGTCTTCATCCGTCGGGACTTCATAGTATGCATCTTCCACCATTGCCCCGCCTTCGCTCAACTCCTCTTCAGGCGCCTCAGAGGCGGTATTCTGTCCGCTGAGAATCGCATAGGCTCTCTCAATCTGCTCCTGAGTGGCGCCCTTCAGCGCGTCTTTAAGCGCGCTTTTGGTGGTCGCGGGGGACTTAGACGGGAGATTATACGCGCGGTTCTCGATGTAGAGCGCCGCTTCTGTCATTTTTTTCATGGCCGTCTGAATTTTTGCCATTTCCCGGGCGGGAATATCAATACTTGTTGAGGCCGTTGCGAGTGCAGTTACACCCTCCCGGGCGGTTACCAGTAAGGTGTCGATATCACGCCTTACCTCCAGAATTTCCATGACATTTTGTGTCATACTATATAGTCAGCGTATAACTATTTAATGTTTCCGAATCGGTTTTTGCCGAGCGATTGACTATTTATCGAGCACCTATTAATATCTATAGGTCGATATAGTAGCAGGGAGATGATACTGAGAATGGGTAAAGTTACTGAGTATGCAGAGAGTTGGCTGGAAGGCATGCGGATGAGTCACCCTATGGCTTACAACATAGCCGAACGGCTGGTTCATCCTGAAATGAACGAATCCGGGAGCATCGATATCAAGAATTTCGTAATGCTCGGATTCGGGGCCGTTATCGTCGGTGCTTTTGTGCCTATGGGGATTAATGCGCTCGGAGGCGCTGACACCGCGAACTTCACCACGACCGAACTTGCGCTCTACAGTATCGTAGGAGTCGCAATTCTTATTGCGGTGGTCATGATGTTCATCAATATCGCCGCATGAGGAGGGTATATGCCTTCAGCACCCTCATACCCTCTTTCGGAGGAATCTTTTATGAAAAGTTGTTACTGCTTAGTATTAGCGTTGCTCCTACTGGTTATAACTCCAGTCGGCGCGACGGATATGTATTGCGACATGAACACCGTAGGGGGGAGGCGCTAACCATGGCCGGCAACCGCCCCGCGGGTCTCCTCTTCACCGCTATAGCGATTTGTCTGATACTCATGGTTGGCGCGGTATCCGCCGAAACGATAGATATCCACGAATACGGGCAAATCCGCGAAGAGAGTTATTTCGAGCCTACTTCTATGACACACTCGCAAGTGGGCCGAATAAATACCGCTTACAACCCTATATCTGCGCCGTTTTCGCTTATACTCACTACAAACGTTACTAACAACAACGCGAGCATTACTCATAATGAGGTTCCCGTTAACATTAAGGGGCCGTCAGATATGACTGTATATGCCACCGGCAGATGCGGATATCACATCAATCCTGGGGAAAATAACAGTCAGATATATTTACATATTGATACCGGCGGGATACCTGGCGACGGCGATTACCGTATCATAGACGCGGATGAAAATAAAGATATTTTGTATACTCTCGATTCTGTGTCAGGGCTAAGGCACAGCAATAACGTGTATCCATGGCCTACTCATCCCTATTTGGTCGGGCCGGAACGGTCGCCATTAATTGCGGGCAATTACGTAATTTATAGCAATAAGGATTTTCGCCACAACATCACATACACAGAAACGGAATTAACGTCGGGCGTTATTGATTCGGTTACAATAAACCGTAATATTGACGGTGTCTATTATGACTCAACCGTCCAGATATACAACAAAAATGGCTTAGTTGTTGACAATACGGACGAATCCGATACGGTAACCTCATCATTTAGTTCGGATTATAGGCCTTATACTGTGAAAATTTATGCCAACGTGCTCGATGACTGGCTAACCTATACTCTCTACGACCCCGGCGACGACCCCGGCGACGACCCAGTCTACCGGACGGGAACCGTTACCATGACCGATAACAACGGCACGACGATTACCGGCTTTGAGGTTACCGCGATTAATGCGTATACCGATGAAGAGTATACCGTCTCGACGGATACCGATGTTGCCGTAATGAGTCTACCCATGGATAGAACAATTGAGATTAGGAATCCACAAACAGGCATATATGAAGAGGCTCCAGTCGGCTATTACCGATTCTACGGCCAATCGCCCGGCTATAAAATGCTCTACGAGGAGGGTATACAGGTGGCCGTCAGGCCGGAAATATACGGTTCGTATAAACTCTGTGATATCGGGGTTACGCCGGAGAGCGGCTACCTCACTGGGAAACATCAGTTTCAAATCCGGTCACGTTCAGACCATAGTATCCTTCAGACCGGCACCATTAGCGCTAAATCCGCAACCACCGGAGAGTGGTATAATACTACGGTGACCGATGGAATTGCTAGCCTAATATTACCCTACGATACGTCGAACGTGCAATCGCAATACGCGGGGAATTACTACGTCTACGCGACGAGTCCCGGATATGAGGAGAACGACTACGGCACGCAAATTGTGGTCATGGCGGATACCGTCTCAGAGATACGTTACGTTCTGCTTACACCCATAGGCGGCGTTCCGACGCCCGGGAATGTAACCCTCCGGATACAGGCGTTTTCCGAGACCGGGCCGGGCGTGGTTAATGCAGAGATATTTATCGCCGGGGTGACTGGTGCAGGGTCGGACGTCTGGGACACCTACACCGCGTCGTCGACCGGCTATCTTGCGGTTTCCGTCCCGGGGAACTCCACCTACGATATTGTTGCATCCGGTGCCGGATACTACGATAGCGCGCGGCGCGTCGAGGTTTTCGACACCGACCCGGGTCTGATAGAGATAAAACTTTATCTCTCCGGCGCGCCTACGGTGGAACCGACCACTCAGCCTACCGGCTGGCCGACCACTCAGCCGACCACTCAACCGCCCGGAGGCATCCCTGACGAGGACGACGACTCAGACAGTTTCCTGATGCAGGCGGTGCGCGGTATCGGTCTGGCCTTTGGCGTCGGTTTTGCGACGGCTAAAGTGATATTCGGTATGCTCCTAGCGCTATCCATCGGTTACGCGACCGCTAAACAGTTACGAGGAGGAGCGGCCGAGTTTGGTCTCGGACTACTAGGGGGAACATTACTCGGTGTTCTTATCGGCCTCCTGCCAGTATGGATAATTGTTGTGCTCCTCCTGGTTGTAGGGTTGTATATCGGGAATCGCTATGTAGGAGGTGGTAACAATGGCTGATACCCGTCTTTTGGTGGGATTATGCCTATCCCTCCTCATTTCGTCGCTCGCTATCAGTATCGTCACCGGGGCGGGTGCGGCCTCATTAGGGGATATCGGGGGAGCAGTAAACCAAAGCATAAACTTTGAGAGCGACACCTACGGGTGGAAAAACTACATCTCAACCCTGGAGGGCGAATGGAAAGTAACTGATGGTGCGCTAACCTCTCAGAGTTCAGGAATTAATCGGTTTTACCTGGAGCCTACCGGTAAACCTGACGGCCTACATACCACAACTTACCACATTGAGAGCGGCGGCCGTCCCTATGCTATCATCATCCGGGATACTGGCTGGTTTGCCGACTCTATTCAGTTGCGGGTAATGCCTACAGGGGTTTATCTGGAGAGTTATGAGGGTCTATGGTATCGACCGTTTCAGAAGTATTATCCTGCTATCATACCGCAAAACACGATAGTCACCGTGACCCTTGACGATGCATCGTCCCGCGTGACTGTGACGGTCAACGGTCAGGAAATTATCCATAATGAGGAGGTAACACCCGACGGAAGTTTGTCATGGGGAACGGTTTATTACGCCGGAATCACGGCGGAAGGGCCCGGGTTCAGGGTAACCAAAATTGCCTCTGACGCTGAAGCATATGACGAGCAATCGTTTGATATGCTCGGTTTTATCTCGGCAGTCTCTGGGGTGTTGGTCTGGTATACGTCGTCCGGCGTGGCTTTGGTTGACGCGTTCATAAACCTCATCATAAAAATCCAACAACTAGGTATTGCCGTGGTGATAATTACGATAATTCGAGGTAATTGATATGGATGAAAATTACGTGACCACGAATAGGGTTCGTGAGTTATGGGAGTGGATTGCTGAACGTTGGGCGTATTTCACGGTCGTAGGTATAGCCTACCTCCTGGTATACTATGCAACCGGGAGCACCATGCAGGCAGTTTCCGCCATTGTGATATTTATGTGTATGTGGTTAGGTGCTCTATGGGTTGACCGATTGCCGCGTGAAAAGCAGATATGGTGGATATGGGTCGGCGGTCTTACGGTAATACTGCTAGCCGCCACC
>JAQVCX010000154.1 GCA_028689545.1 Parabacteroides sp. | reverse complement strand
CGATGGTTTAAACTAGTCGTTTTCTTATCCTAATAATATATAATGTACGCCCGTACATTAATATATATCCCCAAAGACAAGAAGTATTTATAGCGTTGAAGGCATTGCATTGAAGGTGAAAATAACATCCCATCCCTCATGCCCCGACCATTGTTCGCGAATTATTGTTACCTTTGTACGACAACTATAAGGATAAAAACGATATGACAAACGAGAGACCGTTGATTCTGATCACGAATGATGATGGCGTATGGGCCAAAGGTATTAACGAATTGATTGAGTGCTTGAAAGATCTAGGCGATTTAGTGGTATTCGCTCCCGATGGACCTCGTTCAGGGATGGGTAGCGCCATTACATCCTTAGTCCCTATCAAGTACACCTTGTTGAAAAAGGAGGAGGGACTGACTATCTATAGTTGCACCGGGACACCGGTAGACTGCGTTAAATTAGCGATTAATGAGGTTCTGGAGCGCATGCCCGATCTGTTGGTATCCGGTATTAACCACGGGGGGAATATGGCTATTTGCGTAAATTATTCCGGAACGATGGGTGCCGCCGCCGAGGGTTGCATCTTCAACGTCCCTTCCATGGGCGTATCCTTACTAGACCAAGAGGCCGATGCCGACTTCACCGAATGCTGTCGCCTCGGACGTATGCTGGCACGCCGGGTATTAAAAGATGGCTTACCGCACGGAACCTATTTAAACCTCAACGTACCGAAGCTACCTCAAGTAAAAGGATTGAAAGTTTGTCGCCAAGCGGACGGCCGTTGGGTACGCGAATTCAAGCGTTCCGAGAACGCCAGCGGAGAACCCGTATTCTGGTTGACCGGGGCTTTCGAGAGCGCCAAACCCATCCATCCGGACAATGACATGCTCGCTTTGGATAGCGGATACGCCTCCCTAGTACCCTGCAAGATCGATGTCACGGACTACGATTTCATGACCACCTTGCACAACTGGTCATTTTAACTGTCAACTAACATGAAGTATTACCTAATAGCCGGAGAAGCCTCCGGAGACCTGCACGCCTCGAATTTGATGGCAGCCTTGAAAGAGAATGACCCGAAGGCCGAGTTCCGCTTTCTGGGCGGCGATCTGATGAGAGCCGTCGGGGGAACCCTTGTCAAACATTACCGAGAAATGGCGTTCATGGGCTTTATACCGGTATTGCTCAACTTGCGTACCATCTTAAAGAACATGAAGACGTGCCAAGAGGATATCCGCCGCTATCAGCCAGATGTAGTCATCTTAATTGACTACCCGGGATTCAACCTGAAGATCGCCAAATACGTGAAAACCCAGTTGGGGCTCCCTGTATATTACTACATATCTCCCAAGATATGGGCCTGGAAGCAATACCGCATCAAGGACTTCCGGCGCTATGTAGACCGTATGTTCTGCATCCTGCCGTTCGAGACCGAGTTCTTCCGGAAACTTAATTACTCGGTAGATTACGTAGGAAACCCTTCCGTAGACTCCGTCGCCTATTACAAGGAGAATCAGGCGATCTCCAAAGAGGCCTTTATCAAAGCGGAAGGACTGTCCGACAAGCCTATCCTCGCCTTGCTATCCGGTAGCCGCAAACAAGAGATCAAGGACAACCTGCCGACCATGCTGAAAGTAGCGTCGGCCTATCCCGACTATCAGCCGGTAATAGCCGGAGCGCCGGGCATCGATCCCGACTACTATCAAGCATACATAGGCTCTTATCCCGCCCAGATCGTGTTCGGGAAAACCTATCCCTTGCTACAACATAGCGCCGCCGCCTTGGTAACCTCCGGCACGGCGACCTTGGAAACCGCCCTGTTCCGGGTGCCTCAAGTAGTCTGCTACCACATCGTAGCCGGACAGTTGGCCAGCTTTATCTTCAAGCATTTCTTCCATACGAAATACATATCCCTCGTGAACCTGATCGGGGGGCGGGAGATCGTACAAGAACTATTCGGAGCCCGCTTCTCCGAGTCGCAAATACAAGACGAGCTAGGACGCATCCTGCAAGACCCAACCTATCGGAGGCGAATGCTAGACGGATACGACGAGATGATCCATACGCTAGGAATGCCCGGCGCCTCAAAGCGCACGGCACGGTTAATCGTCGAATCCCTTGGCTCTTAACATCTTTTATTAACGTCTTTTGCAGCATTTCACCCTTACCTTTCATCTTTCCTCATAGAACGATGAAATGTAAACTTTTTAAGAAACAAAAGGAATGAAGACGCTGAAATCTTTTTTATTGATTATCGGGATCGCTTTAGTATCCCTCACCCTACCCTCTTGCTCAGATGACGACGACTCGTATTCTTTAGGCGATATCTGGATAGCGGTCGCCACCGTAGTACCCGAAGGCGACAACGTATATTACTTACGGCTGGACGACGGAGATAAGCTATGGCCCGCCGCCACGAACTATCCCAACTACCAGCCGAAGCCTAACCAACGTGCCTTGGTCAACTTCACGATATTGTCGGATTCCACCCAAAGTAATCTAGGAGGTTTCTCCCACTATATCAAGGTGAACGCGATCCATAACATCCTTACGAAATCCATCGCCAAAAACGAGGGAGCGGCTAATGATTCCATCTATGGTACGGATGCGGTAAGTGTTTATGAAAATAACATGTGGATCGGAGACGGATATTTGAATATCTATTTCGAGACACTTTGGGGAGGCAAGACCGCCCACTTTATCAACCTGATACAGCCGGATGCCGAGAATGATCCTTATACGCTGGAGTTTAGGCATAACGCTTACGATGATCCCCAATATACGATCGGGGCCGGACGTGTGGCGTTCAACCTGTCTTCCTTGCCGGATACCAAGGGCGAGACCGTCGATCTTGTCGTAAACTATTGGGATTACAAGGGAAAACAAGCCTGTAAATTGAAATATAATTCGGACAAGACAAAGATGGAGGATACCTCGCAAGGCTATACGAACGATAGTATCTCCAATATAACAGACATGGAATAAACCTTCCCACATAACTTTTATTTTTATCATTTAATTTAGGAAGAGAGGCATCGGGATGATGCCTCTCTTTTTTTGTATTTTTACGCCACGCGATGCAACGGTCAAGCTCTCGCTCTCGTTTATATAAGCAAATGGACAAAGTAACCGAACATCTGATAGAGGGTTGCCGCCGGGGAGACCGGAGCTCGCAACTAAAGTTGTACCAACAATACGCGCGGCGATTGTATATAGCCTGCTCGCGTATCGTAGGCAACTCATCCGAGGCGGAAGAAGCCATGCAGGACTCGTTCCTCAAGATCTTCACGCACTTGGACCAATATCACGACGGGCAATGCTTTGAGGCATGGATGCACCGTATCGCCATCCATACGGCCATCGATTATGTACGTCGCCAAGCACCCGAGCAAGAGGAGCTATCCGACAATCTGGCCGAGCCGGAAACAGACGGACCGGACGAGGAAGAGATCCAATACTCCGTGGCACAGATCAAGGAAGCCATCACGAAGTTGCCGGCAGGCTATCGCATAATCCTCTCGCTTTACCTCTTTGAGGGATATGATATGGAAGAGATCGCCTCTATCCTGAAAATCCAGCCGCCCAGCGTCCGTAGCCAGTACCTACGTGCCAAGCGGAAATTGTTAGACATTATAGCAGCCAATTAAACATGGATAAACTAAAGAATTTCATAGACGCGAACCGTGACGCGTTCGAGGAAGACGAGATGCTTCCCGAAGGTCACCTCGAACGCTTCGAGCAAAAGCTACCGAGGCCACGGAAGAACCGCGCGGCCCTATACAGCCTATGCGCCTTTGCCATAGCCGCCTCTATCGCCTTGTTGCTCTTATTCCGCTTGCCGGGTGGAACCGATTTACCGGAACCCGCGCAAAAGACCGCGGCACAGGCCTGCGAGACCCAAGAGGAGATAGAGGAACTACGCCTCTATTACAATATGCAAATGAACGACGTATTGGCGCAAATCAAGAAGTTGTATAAACAGGACCAGACACCGGGAGCGGAGGAGTTATTGCAAGAGAGCAAACGCATCCTCATGGATAATTATATGTTCGAGGAAACGATACTCCCCACCCTGCCTTGTTCCAACGACGGCCTTTTCGCCATGACCCAGCATTACAGCAACAGCTTGGAGGGCCTCACCTTTATGCTAAAGCAAATGAGACAGGTCACGGAGACCAGAAATAGTAATAATCATTAATACATACAATCATGAATACGACACGAGTAAAATTTAGTCCCGCCTTATGGCTGACTTTCGTATTGCTACTATGCAATCTATCGGCAATAGCCAGGCCACAAGAGAAGATCAAGAGAAAAGAGATCTCCCAATCCTACAGCGTAAGCTCTAGCGATCGCCTGCAAGTAGAGAATCGCTTCGGAAACATCACCCTTACGCATTGGAATAAGAACGAGGTGGCTATACGGGTTGAGATAGAATGCAAGGCTCGCAGCGAGGAACATGCCCAAGAGAACTTAGACCGTATCCAGATCGAGACCAAAAAGACAGGGGGTATCGTCTCGGCGATTACCACGATCAAAGAAAGAAAAGGGAACTCAAACAATGAATCCATGACCATCAATTATTATATCCAGATGCCTCCCAAGCTCTCCGCGGACTTGAACCAGAAATACGGAAATATCAACTTGCCAAGCGATAATAACGGCAAGATGGATATCCACCTAAAATACGGCAATCTGAACGCGGGTAATTTCACCGCCAACACGATGATCGAGGCTAAATATGGTAACATCGAGGTAGGGAATCTACAGGATGCCCTGCTGGATCTGGGCTACGTAGGGACCGCCAAGATCGGCGACGCTAAAGAATTAACAATAGACAGCAAATACTCCAATCTGGATCTACAGGATATTCAATCTTTACGCATGGAGATTAAATATGGTAATCTCAGCATTGAAAGCGTAAGCAGACTAGACATGGAGATTAAGTATAGCGACGCTAAAATCGGGACCCTTAAGGATGCCTTGAATGTAAGCAGTCTTAGCTATAGTAACTTAAAGATACGAAACTTGTCTCGCTCCTTTTCGAAGGTGAACGTGGAATCCCATTATGGGAATTTGGAAGTGGGGCTTCCAGCGAGGACCTCTTTCCGGGTAGTAGCGGAGAACATGAAGTATTCGAGCTGCGACGTGAACGGTTTCAATATCACCCGCAAGCATTTTGACGATGAGGATCATGACAAGAACTATACCTACGAGATTAACGGCGGAAAGCAACCGACGATCTACTTCTAAGGAAACCGTTACGGAAACCTAAAGGTCAATGCAAATTAACTAGTTGTAGAGACGGGGCGTGCCCCGTCTCCCACGGTTTGATAGTATCTAAAGTTACTATTTTGAGGGGATGAGACGGGGCACG
>JAQVCX010000045.1 GCA_028689545.1 Parabacteroides sp. | reverse complement strand
CAATGCTAAAATCAAAGCTTTTCGAAGCCAGTTAAGAGGGGTGTCTGATGTGAAATTCTTCATGTTTAGGCTGGCTATGCTATACGCTTAAAAGAAAGCTTGCCAACCGGGAAAATCCGCTGACCCCGATTTATCGCATGAGTCTTGTTTTGTAGATTTCAAATTTATTTGGATAAAAAAATCCCCCGCAGAAGGGCGAGGGAACCTAATGTTTTCACAACGGAATAATCCTTATTGTGATTTGCTTCATTTTAGTATGGCAAATGTATGAAATAGAATGCTTGCGTGCAAGTGTTTCTGAAATAAAATTTTTATATTTGGGAAAAAGTTAAAACAATATTCCATGAAAAAAATTTTAGGATTAGATTTAGGAACAAATAGCATAGGGTGGGCGTTGGTGAATGAAGCTGAAAATAGTGAGGAAGTATCATCTATTATGAAATTAGGCGTAAGAGTTAATCCTTTGACTGTGGATGAGATGCAAAATTTTGAAAAAGGAAAAAGTATTACTACTAATGCGGACAGGAGACTTAAAAGAGGCATGCACCGTAATTTGCAGCGATATAAATTACGCCGTGACGTATTAATCGAACAATTGAAAGAGGTTGGGTTTATTATGGATGACACTATTCTTTCGGAGCAAGGAAATAAATCGACTTTTGAAACTTACCGTTTACGGGCAAAGGCGGCAGAAGAAGAGGTCTCTTTGGAAGAGTTGGCGCGCGTGTTGCTGATGATAAATAAGAAGCGCGGATATAAAAGTAGCCGGAAGGTAAAAGGAGGAGAAGAGGGTATCTTAATTGACGGGATGGAGGTCGCTAAGAAATTGTATGAGGATGATTTGACACCCGGACAATTTTGTCTGCAATTACTTGAATCGGGCAAGAGATTTTTCCCTGATTTCTACCGTTCAGATTTGCAGGATGAATTTGACAGGATATGGGAGTTTCAAAAGCAATTCAATCCCCAGTCTTTTTGTGATGCCGCCAAAGAAGAGGTCAAAGGAAAAAATAAAAATCAAACTTGGGCTATTTTGGCAAAATACTTTACATGGACAAAAGAGGTAAGCGTTTGGGATGAGAATGAGGCTAAATATGAAAATCTAAAAAAAGAATATAAGCTCATCGGCCTGAAACGAGCGGGGAAAGGGGAGGACTTGAAAAAGGAAAATTATCGTTGGCGTGTGCAAGCTCTTACCGAACAATTGGGCTTAGAAGAGATAGCCGTGGCGTTACAAGAAATCAATGGACAGATAAGTGCGTCAAGCGGTTATTTGGGAGCCATCAGTGATCGGAGTAAGGTCCTTTATTTCAATCATCAGACGGTAGGGCAATACCAAATGGCCGTGTTGGATAAGAATCCCAATACCAGTTTACGCAATATGGTATTTTATCGGCAGGATTATTTGGATGAGTTCAATGTGATTTGGGAAAAACAAGCCGAGTTCCATAAAGAGCTGACTCCGGAACTAAAGAAGGATATTCGTGATATCATTATTTTTTACCAGAGGCGTTTGAAAAGTAAAAAGGGCTTGATTAGCTTTTGTGAGTTTGAAAAGAGGGAAATCATAGTTGAAAAAGAGGGTAAGAAACAGACCAAAGTTATAGGATGTAGGGTAATACCTCGTTCGCATCCGTTATTTCAGGAGTTTAAGATATGGCAGACATTGAATGACATTGAAGTGTTTGTGGGTGAGAAAAAGAGGAATCGCAAGCAAACGAATGTTTCCTCCGATTTGTTTGACGATACGGCGGATGCCTTGACAACGGAAGGTAGGCGTTTTTTGTACCAAGAAGAGAAAGAAAAATTGGCAAAAGAACTTTCTATAAAAAAGGATCTGAAGAAAACGGATGTATTGAAACTCTTATTCGAAAATCCGCAGGAGTTGGATATGAAATTCAAACAGGTAGATGGTAACAGTACGGGATTTGCTCTTTTCTCCGCATATAGCCAAATGATCGAAAGGTATGGCTATGAGCCATTGGATTTTAAAAAATCGGCAGACGAAATAATCGACCAATTAAAGGCTATTTTTACGGATTTGGGATGGAATACCGATTTGCTGTCCATCGACTTGAATAAGGAGGGTAAGGAATTGGAAAAGCAATCCTATTTCAGACTTTGGCATTTATTGTATTCATTCGAAGGTGATGATACCCCTACAGGAAATGGTAAATTGATTGAAAAAATCAGGCAACTTTGCGGGGTAGAGAAAGAGTATGCTATAGAACTTGCAAATGTATCGTTTCAAGAAGATTACGGCAGTTTGAGCGCTAAAGCCATTAAAAAGATTTTACCTCATTTGAAAGAGGGTAACTCGTATGATGTGGCTTGTGGATATGCCGGTTATCGTCATTCCAAATCATCGTTGACTAAGGAGGAGATAGAAAACAGGGTCTTAAAGGACAAGTTGGAGATTCTGCCTAAAAACAGTTTGCACAACCCTGTGGTGGAAAAGATCTTGAACCAAATGGTAAATGTGATCAATTCGATCATTGATGTGTATGGAAGACCCGATGAAATCCGGGTAGAACTGGCGCGAGAATTAAAAAAGAATGCAAAGGAACGTGAAGAACTGACCAAAGCTATTGCGAAAAATACCCGTGAACATGATGAGATTCGCAAACTCTTGCAATCAGAGTTTGGCATGATAAGTGTGAGTAGAAATGATATTATACGCTATAAGCTTTATGAAGAGTTGAAAGAGAATGGATACAAGACGTTGTATTCCAACCAATATATTCCGAAAGAAAAACTCTTCAGTAAAGAAATAGACATTGAACATATCATTCCTCAGGCTCGGCTTTTTGATGATTCGCTGTCCAATAAAACATTGGAGTATAAGGCGATCAATATAAAGAAAGGGAATAAAACAGCCTATGATTTCGTAACAGAAAAGTATGGAGAAGAGGGTTTGCTACAATATCTCAATCGTTGTGAGAGCGTATTTAAGGATAAGAAAGCCAAACTTCGGAAATTGAAGATGGAGCAGAATGATATTCCGGATGGATTTATTGACAGGGATTTGCGGAATACGCAGTATATCGCTAAAAAGGCTCTTGCCATGTTGAATGACATTTGTCGCAGAGTCGTGGCAACGACCGGTGCTATCACCGATAAATTGCGTGAGGATTGGCAACTTGTGGATGTGATGAAAGAGCTGAACCTACCTAAATATAAAACCTTGGGATTGGTAGAAGTATATGAGGATAAGGATGGAAGGCTGATCAAGCGAATAAAAGAGTGGACAAAGAGGAATGACCATCGGCATCATGCGATGGATGCATTGACAGTCGCTTTTACCAAAGATGTGTTTATCCAGTATTTTAATAACAAAAATGCAGCTTGGGAATCCGGATGTAAGGAACATTCTAATATTATAGGTATAAAGACTCGTTATTTTGAGTCAGGGAGGGCTGTATCGCCTATGCCGTTGGGACAATTCCGTGCGGAGGCTAAATTTCATTTGGAGAATTTGCTAGTATCTATCAAGGCTAAGAATAAAGTCGTTACTACCAATGTGAATCGCATAAAAAAGAAAAATGGCACATATGAAAAGCAACAACAAACGCCACGTGGACAGTTGCATTTGGAAACAATCTACGGAGGTCATAAGCGATATGCCACGGAGTTGGAAAAAGTGAATGCTTCTTTTGATACTTCGAAGATAGAGACAGTCAGTAGACAGGATTATCGGAATGCTTTACTCAAGCGATTGGAGGCTTTTGGTAATGATCCAAAGAAAGCGTTTACTGGTAAAAATACGTTAGAAAAGAATCCTATTTATTTGGATAGGGCACAAACCATACAAGTGCCGGACAGGGTACAAACAGTCAAATTGGAAACAATTTATACAATACGAAAGCCGATTGATCCTGATTTGAATGTAGACAAGGTGGTAGATGCAAAGATTCATTCTATTTTAAAGCAACGCTTGGAAGAATATGGAGGCGATGCTAAAAAAGCATTTGTCAATTTGGATGAAAACCCTATATGGTTGAATAAAGAGAAAGGAATAAGTATCAAACGGGTGAGCATTCGAGGAATCAATAATGCCCAATCGTTACATGTGAAGAAAGATAAAAATGGGAATCCGATATTGGATGAGAATGGAAAGCAGATTCCTGTGGATTTTGTAAATACCGGCAACAATCATCATGTGGCAATTTATCGCAAACCGGTTTTAGATAAGAAAGGAAAGGTGATGTTTGATGAGGATGGTAATCTGATGTATGAACTGGATGAAGTGGTTGTTTCTTTCTTCGAAGCCGTAACACGGGCTAATTTAGGACTTCCTATTATTGATAAGGGTTACAGAAAAAGTGAAGGCTGGCAATTTTTGTTTAGTATGAAGCAGAATGAATATTTCGTGTTCCCGAATGAAAAAACGGGCTTTAATCCAAAGGAGATAGATTTGTTGGATCCGGATAATTATGCGGTAATTAGTCCGAATTTATTTAGGGTACAGAAATTTTCTACTAAGTATTATGTTTTTAGGCATCATTTAGAAACAATTATAGAGGATAAGAAAGAGTTACAGGAAATTACCTGGAAACGTATTACTTCATTAGCTAAAATTGATAGAATGGTCAAAGTCCGAATCAATCACATTGGGCAAATAGTTTCGGTGGGAGAATATTGAAACAGTACCAGTATGGAGTATGAGTAGATAGGGTACAACCTGTTTTCCAAAAGGTTGTACCCTTTTTAGAAATAGCATACACCCTTTTTAGAAGAGGCTTGGATTTCTGATAGACAAGAATAATTAATAACAAATTAAAATCTAACTGCTTATGATCAAGAAAACCCTTTATTTTGGAAACCCCGTTTATCTGTCTCTGAAAAATGCTCAGTTGATGATAAAGCTACCGGAGGTGATTAGGAACGATACGTTGCCTGAAAGTTTCAAGCGAGTTTCTGAAGTGACCAAGCCCATTGAGGACATTGGGGTTGTGGTGCTGGATCACAAACAGATCACTATCACCTCGGGTGTGTTGGAAGCTTTGCTTGAAAATAATTGTGCTGTCATCACGTGTAACAGTAAAAGTCTGCCGGTTGGTTTGATGCTTCCTTTGTATGGGAACACGACGCAAAACGAAAGATTCCGACAACAGTTAGATGCCTCTCTACCGTTAAAGAAACAGCTTTGGCAGCAGACCATAAAGACGAAGATTGAAAACCAGGCAGCCGTGTTGAAAGAATATTCCGGAACGGAAGTGAAATGTATGTATACATGGGCTGCCGATGTGAAAAGCGGAGATACGAGTAACTTAGAAGCCCGTGCGGCTGCTTATTATTGGAAGAACTTGTTTCGGATAGAAGGTTTTACAAGGGATCGGGAGGGTATTCCGCCTAATAATTTGTTGAATTATGGATATGCTATTCTGCGGGCGGTTGTTGCTCGTGGCTTGGTGGCAAGTGGACTTTTGCCAACTTTAGGTATCCACCATCATAATCGTTATAATGCTTATTGTTTGGCGGATGACATTATGGAGCCTTATCGCCCATATGTGGATCAATTGGTCTGTGGTATCATAAGATCGGGAGTGGATTATGTGGAACTAACGAAAGAGTTGAAAGCGCAGTTGCTAACTGTTCCTGTGTTAGAAACTCATATGTCTGGAAAACGCAGTCCGCTGATGGTGGCTGTCGGAGAAACTACAGCTTCTCTGTACAAGTGCTTTAGTGGTGAATTGCGTAGAATCTCCTATCCGGAAATGTAGTATGGATAGGTTTAGCGAATATCGTGTTATGTGGGTACTTGTATTGTTCGATTTGCCTACCGAGACGAAGAAGGAGAGAAAGGCATATGCTGATTTTAGGAAAAATCTGCAAAAAGATGGATTTACCATGTTTCAGTTTTCTATATATGTTCGCCATTGTGCTAGTAGCGAGAATGCAGTGGTACATATAAAAAGAGTTAAATCTTTCCTGCCGGAACATGGGAATGTAGGAATCATGTGTATTACGGATAAGCAATTTGGAAATATTGAACTTTTTTATGGTCAGAAAACGATGGACGTGAATACCCCTGGACAGCAATTGGAGTTATTCTGAAATTAAAAATCCCGCTATTAGGCGGGATTTTTAATGGAAACAACATCTGTTTTTTTTATTCTGAATCGCTTTTTAATCCATTGGCTGATAGCTATTAATGCACATTGTGCTGTATCCAATGGCTCAAAGTTAGTAAAATGAAAGCAAATCACAACAAGGGCGTTGCAGCTGTACAGGCAAGACCAGCTGTATCCAATGGCTCAAAGTTAGTAAAATGAAAGCAAATCACAACACCTCCATGCCTAACTCTTCAGACTGCAAAGCTGTATCCAATGGCTCAAAGTTAGTAAAATGAAAGCAAATCACAACGTATGCGGCCCCGGCTTTTCACTCCGTGTCGCTGTATCCAATGGCTCAAAGTTAGTAAAATGAAAGCAAATCACAACATGCATGCCGACTTATGTTGAAGATATATAGCTGTATCCAATGGCTCAAAGTTAGTAAAATGAAAGCAAATCACAACACCAAACTTGTTGGTCAATACCTTTATCACGCTGTATCCAATGGCTCAAAGTTAGTAAAATGAAAGCAAATCACAACGAACATGCTGACGGAGATCGCTAACGCCCGGCTGTATCCAATGGCTCAAAGTTAGTAAAATGAAAGCAAATCACAACTTACCAATCGCAGGGAATAGCGCGAGGCTTGCTGTATCCAATGGCTCAAAGTTAGTAAAATGAAAGCAAATCACAACCCTCTTACGTATTACCCAACGTGATCTTCCGCTGTATCCAATGGCTCAAAGTTAGTAAAATGAAAGCAAATCACAACATATGAGCGATGTTTGCGTAGATAGTCTCCGCTGTATCCAATGGCTCAAAGTTAGTAAAATGAAAGCAAATCACAACTAACAAAAAACGGGAAAGCTACGGTCAAAAGCTGTATCCAATGGCTCAAAGTTAGTAAAATGAAAGCAAATCACAACATGTCATCATGGATGAATGATGCTTTCAGCGCTGTATCCAATGGCTCAAAGTTAGTAAAATGAAAGCAAATCACAACCTGCTCCAATAGCTTGTTCTGGTCGTCGATGCTGTATCCAATGGCTCAAAGTTAGTAAAATGAAAGCAAATCACAACGCCCTCTAAAGAGAATTTTGTTTGACCTATGCTGTATCCAATGGCTCAAAGTTAGTAAAATGAAAGCAAATCACAACCATATTATAACAAGGTATAAACAGCTCTAAGCTGTATCCAATGGCTCAAAGTTAGTAAAATGAAAGCAAATCACAACTCACCAACTCTGGGTATGGCAACTGCCAATGCTGTATCCAATGGCTCAAAGTTAGTAAAATGAAAGCAAATCACAACTAATCAGCCGCGACCTTAAAATAAAGACTTGCTGTATCCAATGGCTCAAAGTTAGTAAAATGAAAGCAAATCACAACCATTGGGCATTGGTGTTAGGATGGCCGTCCGCTGTATCCAATGGCTCAAAGTTAGTAAAATGAAAGCAAATCACAACTCACTAAATAGATTCATGACTTATCCTCCTGCTGTATCCAATGGCTCAAAGTTAGTAAAATGAAAGCAAATCACAACCGCAGAGAGGGAGCTAGATTTTGCGAGTACGCTGTATCCAATGGCTCAAAGTTAGTAAAATGAAAGCAAATCACAACCACGGGCCTAGGACGAACAGGCTTTGCCCGCTGTATCCAATGGCTCAAAGTTAGTAAAATGAAAGCAAATCACAACGTACTGCTGAAAGAAAGAAAATCATAGATAGCTGTATCCAATGGCTCAAAGTTAGTAAAATGAAAGCAAATCACAACTACTCATAACCTCATCAATTTACAATGTAAGCTGTATCCAATGGCTCAAAGTTAGTAAAATGAAAGCAAATCACAACAGGATGAAGACTCAAACGGGAACGCTTGGTGCTGTATCCAATGGCTCAAAGTTAGTAAAATGAAAGCAAATCACAACAGCCTTAATGATGTTACCTAAGTGTGCCGAGCTGTATCCAATGGCTCAAAGTTAGTAAAATGAAAGCAAATCACAACTGTTGCTCCACTCAACCTGATTAAAATAGAGCTGTATCCAATGGCTCAAAGTTAGTAAAATGAAAGCAAATCACAACCTAATATATTTATTATCTTTGAATTTGTCAGCTGTATCCAATGGTTCAAAGCTACTAAAATGAAAGCAAATCACAACCCAATTATTTATTATCTTTGAATTTGTCAGCTGTATCCAATGGCCCAAAGTTACTAAAATAAAAGTAAATCACAACTAATCACCTCCCGGATAGAATGGGCGTACAACCTCCCGTCCTTTATGCCTGTATTCGCTAGGAGCCAAGACAGTACGGCATCATACACTTCGGGCGGCGTATAGCAGTATTCATTAAATTGGCATTCTTTTATACTCATGATTAGTTGTTTGTGTTAATTGTTTTTGTATGTTCGTGCACGGGATGGCCTGCAAAGGTGCGATAACTTCAAGCCGTGACATCCTGTGTTAAGGTCGTAGCTCTGTCTATGGCCTTAATTACTTTAATAGCTCACATCTCAATAATAAACATGATCTATGAATGGTAAAGCGGACTACTACTTACTTGCTATATCGATTAAAAGCCGTTCATCGGGATCAATACTGTTGGGATCAATAAAAGGAATCCTAGGATCACTAGGACAAGGATGAACTTCCATGCCCATTTGAACCATTTATCGTACGGGATACGGCTTACTCCTAGAACCGCTATCAGGACACCTGATGTGGGGGTTATCAGGTTCGTGAAGCCATCGCCAAACTGGAAGGCCATGACGGTGGCTTGCTTGGATAGACCGATCAACTCCGAGAATGGGGCCATGATAGGCATGGTAAGGGCGGCTTTGGCGCTTCCGGAAGGAATCACTAAATTGATAAGCGTTTGAATAACGTACATCATCCCGACCGTGGCTACTTGTCCCAAACCTTCCATTTCTTTCGCCAGGTTGAAGAGAATAGTGTCGATCACTTTGCCATCTCGCAGGACTACGATAATACCTCCAGCCAAGCCGACGACTAGGGCCGCGCTCATAATATCCTTACAACCTTCCAAGAAAAGTTTCACAAGCTCATTCGGATTGCGTCCATTGGCGATTCCCGCCGCTATACCCAAGGCAAGGAACAAGGTCGCTATTTCCATAATGTACCACCCATAGCCCATTACGCCTGTTATCAGGAAAAAGATCGTGAAGAATAAAAGGTTCAATATATACAAGTGTACGGTTTTCCGTAGGGTGAATATCGAGCTGATTACGAACGCTACGCTAAGAATCGGGATTAAGGGGAGTCCCTTGATTACGCTATTTCCTATTTTTAAGGATGTCTGGGGATAATAGATCGAAAAAACGGTTAGCACGATTGCCAATAGGACGAAACTGATCCATGCGGCTTTCGGGGTCCTGCATACGATTTCCAAGGAATTGGTGCTATGCAAATCTCTCCAATACTGATCCTCCTCATAGACTGGTGACAATTGGGGGTTCTTTTTTATCTTGGCGGCATAACGCAATATCCATGTGAAGCCTACCAGATTGATAATACACCAACAAACGATACGATACTCGATACCGGAGAAAAGGGGAATCCCCGCCAGACCTTGCGCTATGCCGATGGTGAAAGGGTTTAAAATCGCCCCGGCGAAGCCTAATCCCGCCGCTATAAAAACCATACATACGCCGGTTATGGAATCGTATCCCATAGATATCGCCATCGGGACCAGAACCAGGCAAAAAGCGATGGTCTCCTCACTCATCCCGAATACGGCCCCGAATATGCTGAAAAGTAGCATGATGGCAGTCAATAAGAAATTGTCCACGCCTATTTTTCGAAGGATCGGATTGTTCTCCATTTCGCGTGCTTTCCGCAGGAAACTGACTGTTCCGATATCAAATGCCTTACTGTCGTTCACGATCCAGAATGCCCCGCCGATGATAAGGATGAAGACGATGATATCCGCCTTGTCCACAAATCCTTTATAAAAGGCGGAGAGCACCTGCCAAGTCTGGGGCACGCTTTCCACGGATTCATAGACAACGGTTCGCTCTCCGTCCGGGCTGATACTTTCCGTATATTGCCCACCGGGGATAACCCATGTCAATGCGGCGCAAAATAGGATGATATAAAAGATAATTACGTAAGTGTGGGGTATTTGTCTCTTTTTCATGATTCTGTTTTTTCTTCTTCAGTTAATATTCCGATCTCGGGAAGGATGGCTCGGGCCTCGCGGTCGCTAAGCGTATCTACGTCTTTGAGCTTACGTTGGATGGCACGTGTACGGGTACCTAAGATCTCTTCTATTTGCCCGCTGGCGGTTTGCAAGTTCTTTTGGGCTTTCTCGAGCATACCGCCTACTTTCTCGAATTCTTTCTTCACGGCCCCTAAGATCGTCCATACCTCTCCTGAGTGTTTTTGGATCGCCAAGGTACGGAAGCCCATTTGCAAACTGTTCAGTATGGCCGCTAGGGTAGAGGGGCCTGTTACGACTACCTTGTAGTTTCGTTGCAAGTCCTCCAATAAAGCGGAACGGCGTACGACTTCGGCGTAAATACCCTCGAAGGGCAGGAACATAATGCCGAAATCGGTCGTGGCGGGAGGCGCCAGATATTTGTCCGAAATATCTTTAGCCATCTTCTTGATCGTTGTCTCCAGTAATTTTCCGGCCGCCTCGATCGCTTGGGGATCTGCGGCATCATAGGCGTTTAGAAGCTGTTCGTACACGTCTTTCGGGAATTTAGCGTCTATGGGAAGGTATACGAATTCTCGTACATCATCCCGTCCGGGGAGCTTGACCGCGAATTCAACGACCGCGTCCGAGCCTTTTCGGGTATGCACATTCGCCTCGTATTGCTCGGGGGCCAATAACTGCTCCAATAACATACTGAGCTGGATTTCCCCTATATTTCCTCGGGTCTTTACATTACTAAGTACCCGTTTTAATCCTCCTACATCTTGCGCTAAGGTCTGCATCTCGCCCAGTCCTTTTTGTACGCTCTCTAATTGTTCGGTGACTAAACGGAAAGATTGCCCGATACGGTCGTTCAATGTCTTTTGAAGTTTCTCGTCTACGGTGACCCGGATTTCTTCCAGCCTTTTTTCCGTGTTATCTACTAATCTCTGTTGGCGTTCGTCCAAGGCGGCGAATTTCTCTTTCTGCAACCTGTTAAAAGAGTCGATTCCCCGTTCGAAGGCTTCCCTGAACTCGTTCATGGAACGAGCCAGTTCCTCCCTGTTGTCTTTCGCTATTAACCGGCTTTCTTCCCGGTTTAGGCTGAAATCTTCCCTGAAGTTTTTCTCGATACGGTCGAACGAGCGTTGTATCTCGTTTAGCAACTTTTCTAGGTCTTCTTTGTTGTTATTTAGCTGTCTAGGACGCAAAATGATTTGCATCACGATGATTAAAAGAAGTCCTCCGATAATAATCCAATCCATTTGTTTTAATTTTGACATCAAAGATAGGTAATCTGTATTTTGTAACAGCAGTTAAATAGAGTTAAACAAGAGAACATTGTTTATTTTCTCTTGTTTTATTCACAAAAAGCTGCTTATATTTGTGCAGCCAACTTAAGTAAGACTATTTAATTTACATACAAAGATGGCAAAAGTAACATTAAAAGGTAACGAATTTCATACGAATGGCGAATTACCTAAAGTAGGGGCAGAGGCTCCGGACTTTAAGGGTGTAAAAAGCGATTTATCCGAATTGTCGTTGAGCGACTTGAAAGGAAAGAAAGTGGTGATAAATGTTTTCCCGAGCTTGGATACAAGCGTATGCGCAACCTCGGTAAGACGCTTCAATAAAGAAGCCGCTTCGCATCCGGATACGGTTGTATTAGCTGTTTCTAAAGATTTACCTTTTGCGCATGGACGTTTCTGTACTACGGAAGGTATTGATAAAGTGATTACATTGTCAATGTTCCGGTGTTCATGCTTCGAGGATAAGTATGGGATGCTTCTGGTAGACGGTCCGCTGAAAGGGTTATTAGCCCGTGGTGTGGTAGTAGTCGATGGAGTTGGTAAGGTGGTTTATGAGGAACTTGTTCCCGAGATTACTACCGAACCGAATTACGACGCGGCTTTGGCAGCGTTGAAATAAATGTAGTAGATTATTGTTTTTCATTGGTTAAAGTTAAGGGTTAGTGTAGGAGGCCGCTGGATGTGAATCTCGCGGCCTTCGTTTGTTTTGTGAAGATGCTAAAGTCTTCCTTCTAGCTCGTCGACAATTTGCCCATCGAAGAGATTGATGATACGATCGGCGTAGGTCGCGTCGTGTTGCGAGTGTGTCACCATGACGATCGTAGTCCCTTGGGCATTCAGCTGACTGAGCAATTCCATAACCTCAAGACTATTTTTAGAGTCGAGATTACCAGTCGGTTCGTCAGCCAATATCAACATCGGTTTACCTACGACGGCGCGAGCGATTGCGACACGTTGCTGCTGGCCGCCGGAGAGTTGCTGCGGGTAATGTTTGGCACGTTGGCTGAGGCGTACTTTGCGCAGGATGTCAAGTACCTGCTGCTTGCGTTCCGCCTTGGAGACACCGAGGTATTTCAGTTGGAGATCTACGTTTTCCTCGACTGTGAGCTCGTCAATGAGATTGAAGCTTTGGAAGACGAAACCAATGCGTCCCTTGCGATAGCGTGTACGGTCTTTCTCCTTCAGGTGTCCCACCTCCTCGCCGTCTAATAGATAGCTGCCCTCGTCCGGGTTATCCAGCAGGCCGAGAATATGCAGCAGGGTTGATTTGCCGCATCCGCTGGGCCCCATGATGGCGATGAACTCGCCCTTTTTCACTTCCATGCTGATGCCATTGAGCGCGATGGTTTCTACTTCTTCCGTCCGGAAGTTTTTGCTGAGGTTCTTTATTTGAATCATGACTTGTCTTGTTTTTGTGAGAATGTATACCTATTATAGAATGTCGCTTTTATTCGGTCCGGATACTTTTGATGGGGTTACGGCGGGCGACTTTCAGGGTTTGCCCGATGATTGACACGAAAGCGATGGCTATGGTCGCCAAAACTGCCGCGGTTATGAGATACCATGGGAAAGCGATGCGGTTATAGAACGACTCCAAGCTGATTTGAACCGCTTTCACGCTGATGGGCAGGGCGAAACAGGCGGCAAGCAACGAGAGTGCCATGAACCGTTTGGAAAGTTCCCATACCGCGCCACTTGTCTCGGCTCCCATCACCTTACACAAGGCGATCCGTTTGCTTTGCTGTTCGGTGTAGCTTATCGACATGGCCAGCAGTCCCAAGGCAGAGATGAGGATGGAGATGGTCATGAAGCAAAGGACAAGCATCAACGTGTTCTTCTCATGGGTTAAATCCTTGTCCATATAATCGTCGATATAATCGGCTTCCAACTCTTTCGGTATCCCGATCACTTCATTGGACACTTCCCGGCAAGCGCGGCGGATGGCGGCTAAGGCTTCCGCCCGATCGCCTTGTGTCTTGACGATTTGACGGATGATGTAGTCTTGTGGGTTCAACACCATAACGGCTCCATGCGAATCGGGTTGGGGTGTGTTCAACGCACCCAGCGAACGATAGTTGCGGATGACACCACAGACGTTATATCGATAGCCGCCCTTGTCGCCATTTTTTCCAAAATGGGGTCTGCCGGATGAAAGCTGGTAACGACGGCAAGTCTCTTCCGTTACCCAAATCATGCCGGGCAGTGGGTCAGACCAACGTTCTGCCACTTCGAAGCCCAACATCCGAAATGCGGCGCTGTCCATATCCGAAAGGTGGAGCCACGAATATCCTTCTTCTTCCGATTGCAGTACACCATCGTGACCGGTGAAGAAAGGCAGTTTTCGTGCCAATGCTACTTCTGTCACTTGGGGCAATGCCTGTAAACGTTTCTGGAGGATGACTTGCTTGTCGTAGGTGTGTCCCAAGTCCCATGTCTTGACGAATACCAGGTCTGTATTATAACCGGTCGGCAGGGTGGCAAGGTGATACATTTGGAAGGCCATGGTGAGTCCCAAGGCGATGAGTACCGTGCTGATGACATTCTGCACGATGATGAACAAGCGGCTGAACAGTTGCTTGTTGTGCATGCGGAAATTCCCTTTTACGATATCTATCGGACTGTATTTGTAGGTGATGAGGGCTGGTAACAGTCCTGATATGCCGGCGATTCCTCCCCATAGCAACAGCGAATAGGCTACCATCGCCGGTGAAGAGACCAAAGCGATCCGGGTGGAGAGCAAGTACTCGAAATAGGGCTTTGTGATGACGGCAACTAAGCAACCGCCGATGAAACAACCGGTTGTGAAGATAGCAGACTCTGCGAGGTAGCGTAATACGATTTGCCCTGCCGAGTCACCCATCAGCCGGCGGGTCGCCATTTCATGGGCCCGTTTGCTGGTTTGCGATACGGTTAGATTGATGTAATTGAAGATAGCCGAGAGGAGCAACACGAATGCCAACGAGAACAAGATTTGTACCTGTTTCCGTGTCCCTTTACGGAAAGGGCCGTATTGGTTCAGGGGAGAGAAATAAATCTCGTCCATGCGTGTCACCGAAGAACCCCAAAAAAGCCTGTTCGTGCTGTTGTCTTCTTTCCAGTATTCCCAATAGCCTTTATACTTATCGAGTAGTTTACGGGCAACAACATCGGGAGTTACCCCTTCTTCCAACGTGATGAGTATTTGCGTTGAACCATAACTGTCCATCCATGCATAATCCTTTTCTGCCAGTTTGAAAGGAATCAAGATGTCTATCGGCTTCAACAGTTCTGTCGGGCTGAAAGCCGGGAGAATCCCAATGACCCGTAGCGGTGTCTGGTTCAAGTACATCACGGTACGGCCGATCGGATTTTCATTCCCGAATACTTTGCGGGCGAATGGCTCGGAGAGGATGACCTCGTCTGTCCCGATCAGTGCTTTGTCGCGGTCGCATCCAACGAGCGTATAGTTGAGCATCTGGAAAAAATTAGGATCAGCCGCGATGCCGTTTACTTGATAATATTGGTTGTCTACCATGAAGTCGGCCGCTTCAATATGGATCAGGCGTGTCCACTCTTTTATTTCCGGAATGGAAGGGAACAATTCCGGGGCGGTCCCTGCCGTCATACCGATCCCATCTCCATAGCCGACGGCATATAATGTGTGAGAGTACGGCTGATTGTTACCGATATTAAATTCGGTTTCAGCATACGAGGTCAGGAGGATGACAACTCCCAGCGCGGCAGCCAATCCACAGAACTGGATAGCTGTGTAGAGTTTGTTACGGCCGAGAAAGGTAAAGTACGATTTCATATTTTGCTTGTTTTTGATACAAAGATATAGAGTGGTTGGTATCTGGCAAGGGCTTGGATGCCCGGTCGCGGTTGTTTGTATGAAAATCATACACCTGCTTGTATGATATTCATACAGCCTTTTTCCGTACCTTTATCCCCCGAAAAGAGATATGAAGGAAATATAAACAAATCGGATATGGCGAATTACGGGACAATATTGGTGGTGGATGACAATCCGGCGATTCTTACGGCGGTCAAGATCTGCTTGGCCGGTGAGTTTGACAGGATATTGACGCTCGTTTCTCCCGACACGCTTCTGACGGTATTGGCGCAAGAGGTGGTGGACGGGATTTTGCTCGACATGAACTTTACGCAAGGAGGAAACTCCGGGCAAGACGGCTTGCTTTGGCTTCGGGCGATCCATAAGAAGCATCCGGCTATCCCGGTGGTGTTGGTGACGGCATACGCTGATATCAAGTTGGCGGTGCGCGGGCTGAAGATGGGGGCGGCGGACTTTGTCGCCAAGCCGTGGGATAACCAAGAGTTGATCCGTGTCTTGAAAGACGCGATTGACACCGGTCGGAAAGTGGTTCCATTGGAGCAGGTCGAGGCGGAACATGTGAGCAAGGTGGTGGAGCGTTGCCACGGTAATATCAGTCGGGCTGCCGAATTGTTGGGGATTACCCGGCAGACGTTGTATGCTAAAATGAAAAAGCTATGATCTTGATATTCTCTATCGGAGTGGCTGTCGTTCTCTTTATCGGATGATTTTACCGCCATCAGGTATTGTTGAAAGATCGGGCGCATCTGATGCGTGAGGCGATTCGCAACCAAGAATTTACGTTTCGTCTTCCTGTGAAGGGCCTGTTCTTCGGGGAGCGGGCGTTGCAAGAGGCTCTCAACGAGACGGGCAGGGACATCGGCCGGTTGCTTGCCCGCAATGAGGTGGAATCCTGGCAACGGCTGACTCGTGTGCTTACGCATGAGATCATGAATGCCACTACGCCTATCGCCAGTATCAGCCAGGCCTATCTGGAACATCCCGCGATTGTCGGAACGGTTTACGAGGAGGGAATCCGTGCCATTCACGATACTAGCCAAGGACTAGCCTTGTTCGTGGACAGCTACCGGAAACTGGCGGAACTGCAAGAACCTGTTATCGGAGAGGTCTATTTGAGTGCTTTTATGGAAGGGATCCGTGCGCTTTATCCCGATTTGGAGTGGCATCTTTCCATCCCTTTGTCCACCCTGATATTTACGGACGAGAATATGTTGCGGCAGGTACTGATCAACCTTATCAAGAATGCTTGCGAGGCAGGGGCTACGACCGTGGATGTGCGTTGGGAAAAAGGGTTGTGGGTCAGCAACAACGGTGCGTCCATCCCGGCAGATGTGGAACGGGAGATTTTTATTCCTTTCTTCACGACTAAAAGAACGGGTTCCGGTATCGGCTTGTCGCTTTCCCGGCAGATGATGGTTCGGCAAGGCGGGGATCTTTGCTTGGCGGAGCGTCCTGTGCCGGGTTATCAAGTGACGTTTATAATTTCTTGCGTAGGATAAATTTAGGATAGGATATGAATCGGAAAATACTTCAACTGGCGATACCTTCTATTATTTCCAATATAACCGTACCTTTATTGGGATTGATAGATGTGGCGATCGTGGGGCATCTGGGATCAGCGTCGTACATCGGGGCGATCGCCGTGGGCGGGATGCTGTTTAATATTATCTACTGGATATTCGGATTCCTACGCATGGGGACAAGCGGCATGACCTCCCAGGCGTACGGGAAACGGGATTTGACGGAAGTTACCCGGATCTTATTCCGGTCTGTCGGGGTCGGCTTCCTGATTTCCCTGGGGCTTTTGATGCTTCAATACCCGATATTAAAGACCGCGTTTACTTTGATCGACGCGACGGAGGAGGTGAAGCGATGGGCCTCTCTCTATTTTAATATCTGTATTTGGGGAGCGCCGGCCGTATTGGGATTATATGGCTTTGCCGGTTGGTTCATCGGTATGCAGAACTCTCGTTTCCCGATGTTTATCGCTATCACGCAAAATATCGTGAATATCGTGGCCAGCCTATGTTTTGTGTTCGAGCTGGGTATGAAGGTGGAAGGCGTGGCGCTGGGAACGTTGATCGCCCAATATGCGGGCCTCTTTATGGCGCTTGCTCTTTGGTTGAGATATTATGGACGTTTGAAAGCGTATATCGATTGGAACGGACTTTGGGGGAGGGAGGCGATGCGTCGTTTCTTCTCGGTCAATAGTGATATATTTTTCCGGACCTTGTGCTTGGTCGCTGTTACGACCTTCTTTACTTCTACAGGTGCCCGGCAAGGGGATGTGATATTAGCCGTAAACACCTTGTTGATGCAGTTGTTTACCCTGTTCTCTTATATAATGGATGGATTCGCTTATGCGGGAGAGGCATTAGCCGGCCGGTTTATCGGGGCCAAAAACGATATGGGATTGCGTAAATGCATTCGTTTGTTGTTTCTGTGGGGAATCGGCCTCTCCTTGTCTTTCACGATCCTTTACGCGTTGGGAGGGAAGGATTTCCTGGGGTTGTTGACGAACGATGCCTCCGTCATAGAGGCCTCCGGGGATTATTTCTATTGGGTGCTGGCGATCCCTTTATGCGGATTTTCCGCTTTCCTTTGGGACGGTATCTTTATCGGGGCCACGGCCACACGCCTGATGCTTTACTCGATGCTTGTGGCCTCGGGTACTTTCTTTATTATTTATTACCTGTTTTACCAATCGATGGGGAATCATGCGCTATGGATGGCTTTCCTTTGGTATCTGTCTTTACGGGGCTGCATGCAATGGGTGCTTTGGCGGTTAAAAAAATAAGGCGAGAACCGTAACAGATCCTCGCCTCATTCTATCCTGGGAAAACTATTTATTGTTGCTTGTAATAAGCTAAGTCTTCACGCTTGAAGCTGTTGATGAAAGATTCGATCTTATCAATCTCGGCTTGTCCGTAGTTCACGTACACCTCGGCGGAACGGCGGAAGCTGTCATCCTTGTTCGCGTCTTGCAATAGCAAGTAGCCGAATACGCAATGAGCGGCCGCCTCTACCATACGGCGAGCTTGGAAATCGATATATTCGTTGTCCTTCGTTTCTATAACCTTGGCTACCACTTCCTCATACTTCTGGGTCATAGCGGCCAGTTTATTCTTCAGAGCCTCCAATTCCGGCTTGTACTCGATCGCTTGGTATTCACGAATCTGGTTCAAGTAAGTGCCCGTGGTGACGTGGCGGATAGCCGCTACGACTTGCAACTGGGTAGTGCCTTCATAGATATTCGTGATACGGGCATCCCGGTAGATACGTTCGCAAGCGTAGTCCTTCATGAAACCGGAACCTCCGTGCACTTGGATCGCGTCGTAAGCGTTTTGGTTCGCGTACTCGGTAGTCATGCCTTTACCCATCGGGGTGAAAGCATCCGCGAGCTTGCTGTACTTCTTGAACTCCTGGCGTTCTTCCGGAGTCAGCTTGCGTTCCTTGGAGATATCGTCCAACGCTTTGTAAACGTCGACGAAACGGGCGGTCTCGTATAGCATAGAACGGGAAGCATCCGCTTTCGCACGCATCAAGGCGATAATCTCGGCGATCGCCGGGAATTCGATGATCGATTTGCCAAACTGCTTACGATCCAAAGCGTAGGCATAAGCCTCACGATAGGCGGCCTCGCTAAGTCCTACGGCTTGCGCCATGATACCCAGACGGGCACCGTTCATCAAGGCCATCACGTATTTGATCAAACCTAGCTTACGGTCGCCGCAAAGCTCGGCTTTCGCGTTCTTGAATACCAGCTCGCAAGTGGGAGAGCCCTTGATACCCATCTTATTCTCGATACGGCGAACGTTCACGCCTCCGTTTTTCTTGTCGTAGATGAACATGGAAAGGCCGCGGCCATCCTTCGTACCTTCCTCGGAACGGGCCAATACCAAATGGATGTCAGCGTCGCCATTCGTGATGAAACGCTTCACGCCGTTCAGATACCAGCAACCGTCGGCCTCGTTGTAAGAAGCTTTCAGCATGACGGATTGAAGGTCGGAACCCGCATCCGGCTCCGTCAAGTCCATAGACATGGTCTCTCCGTCGCAAACACGAGGAATGTAGCGTTGGCGTTGATCCTCGTTACCGAACTCGTACAAGGTCTCGGCGCAATCCTGCAAGCCCCAAAGGTTCTCGAAACCGGCGTCGGCACGGGAAACCAAGTCGGCGGCCATGATGTAAGGGACGATCGGGAAATTCAACCCCTTGTAGCGGCGAGGCATAGCGATCCCCATCAAGCCGGCCTTGCGAACGGCTTCGAGGTTTTGCCGCGTGCCGGAAGCGTACGTGACACGTCCGTTCGCTACCGTGGGACCCTCATGGTCTACGCCCTCGGCATTCGGGGCGATAATCTCCCCGCAAATCTCACCAACGATCTCCAATACTTTCTCGTAGCTATCCATAGCGTCCTCGAAATCGATCGGAGCATAATCGTATGTATCCTTGTCGGCATAGCCGCGCTCTTTCAGCTCTACGATACGCTTCATCAACGGGTGGTGAAGATGATGCTTCAAGCTGGGATTATCTGTATAGAAATTAGCCATAATCTTACTTACTGTTCTTTTTGTAATACTTAATCATCTTAGGAATCACCTCTTCTACCGTGCCATTGATCACGTAATCGGCGATCGTGTTGATTGGGGCGTTCTCATCATTATTGATCGAAATGATGATACCGGCGTCTTGCATACCGGCGATATGCTGGATCTGCCCGGAGATACCGCAAGCGATATACAATTTCGGACGCACCGTCACGCCGGTCTGGCCGATCTGGCGGTCGTGTTCGCAGAAACCCGCGTCGACAGCCGCGCGACTGGCACCTACCTCGGCGTGAAGCTCCTTAGCCAAGTCGAACAACATATTGAAGTTCTCCTTGGAGCCTACGCCATAACCTCCGGCCACTACGATCGGAGCGCCTTTCAGGTTGTGCTTGGCTTTCTCCACATGGCGGTCGATCACCTTCACCACGTAGTCTGTCTCGGGGACATACTTCGCTACGTCGTGGCGGATCACCTCGCCTTTATAGTTCTCGTCCAGCACCTCCTTTTTCATCACGCCCTCGCGAACGGTCGCCATTTGCGGGCGGTGCTCCGGGTTGACGATCGTGGCTACGATGTTACCACCGAACGCCGGACGGATCTGATATAATAAGTTCTCGTAGGTGATACCCGCTTTCTTATCCTCGTGCGAGCCGATCTCCAGCGAGGTACAATCGGCCGTCAAGCCACTTGTCAAGGCCGAGGATACACGAGGGCCCAAGTCGCGACCGATCACCGTCGCGCCCATCAAGCAGATCTGCGGTTTCTCCTCCTTGAACAAATTGATCAAGATGGAAGAATGAGGCAGTGACGTATAAGGGAACAAACCCGGGGCGTCGAACACATGCACCTTGTCTACACCAAAAGGAAATACTTGCTTCTCCACACCCTCCAGGCCGGCCCCGGCGATGATCGCCTCCAGCCCACAGCCCAATTGATTAGCCAGCTTACGACCTTTGGTCAGAAGCTCAAGGCTTACATCGGCAACGTTCGTGCCTTCTATCTCACAATATACAAATACGTTGTTCATAATCTTATCCGATGGTGTGGTTAGCTAATAGTTCGACAATCAAATCCTCTACTTCTTGGTCGGCGCCGGAGATCGTCTTGCTTTCCTTGGCCTGGAAGACGATATTCTCGATCGCTTTCACCTTTGTCGGCGAACCACTAAGGCCGCATTGAACCAAGTCGCCATTCACGTCGGCTACGCTCCATTCCTGGATATCCAGATACGGACGGGTCTCGTACAATTCCGGGTAGCGAACGGTCGGCTCGCTGCCTTGGTGGCAGGCGGGTTGCGCTGCCCGTTCTTGCTTGCCCATGGCGTGTTTGTACTTCTGCACCAACTTCGCGTTGCGCGGACGGCAAGGAGCGGCGGAGCCATTCACGGTGATCACGATGGGCAGCGGGCCTTCCACGGTCTCCACGCCCCCGTCGATATGACGTTTTACGGTGATGCGTCCGGCCTCCTTATCTACGTTCAGGATCTCCTCGGCATACGTGATCTGGGTCAGCCCCAATTTCTCGGCTACTTGCGGGCCTACCTGTGCCGTGTCGCCGTCGATCGCTTGGCGACCACCGATGATAATATCATAATCCTTGATTTTCTTGATAGCCGTGGCAAGCGCGTACGATGTGGCTAATGTGTCAGCCCCTGCGAACGCGCGGTCGGTCAATAAAAAACCGCCGTCAGCTCCACGGAATAAACCCTCGCGGATGATTTCGGCGGCACGTCCCGGGCCCATGGTCAGCAGCGCGACCGTTGTTCCGGGATAAGCGTCTTTCAAGCGTAAAGCTTGTTCCAACGCGTTCAGGTCTTCCGGGTTAAAGATCGCGGGTAAGGCGGCGCGATTGATCGTCCCGTCCGCTTTCATGGCATCCTTTCCCACGTTGCGTGTATCCGGGACCTGTTTCGCTAAAACAATAATTCTTAAACTCATATTATATAGGAATATTAGATTAATCTCGCGTACAAAAGTAATCAATCATTCTTTATCTCAAAGCATTTCGGGAGAGAAATGCACACTTCCCCTCCTTTTGAGCAGGATGTCATTCCCGCCAATCAGGATATTATTTGTTGTGTTTACAATTCATGGTATGGCACGCGGATGATGCGGATTGGGCGGATAAGCAGTGTCATCCGCGTGCTATATAGATTCGAATTAGGGCTTTACGGTATACGCTTGGTGGATCGCCTTGTCGAATGCCTCCCAATGCTCGTCCGTCATGTTGCCCGGTGTGAACAGCGCCACGCCAGCCGCGCCGTTTTCCATGGAGCCTCTTACGGCCTCCTCGATCTCGGACGGGATCAGTCCGTGGCCTTCCGGGTCCTTGATATTCGCCTTGTTTTGCCAATCCTTGCAGATGAACAGACCGCTATAAACCGGCTTCTTGCCTTGCACGGAGGCTACTTCCTCTTTCACGGTAGGAGCCAGCCAAGAGGCGTCTTCCAGATAGAAATCGTTGTAGTTCATCGGGAAGAAAGCGTCGATGTTCCACTTGTTCCATTCCTGGCGGACCATCCATTTGGCGTGGGAGTCCGGTCCCGGGAATACGGCGGCGCTCACTTTCTTGCCTTTGCCATGCACCTCGTCGGCGATGCGGTCTACCAGCTTCGTGATCAGGTCGCAGCGGAACTGCGCCCATTCCTCGCATTTCGAGGGATCCTCTACGGATTTGATGTCGATACCGGTAGCGGCCTTGAAATCGGCCACGCATTTATCGCAGTAGCAATAGTCGGCCGTAGGATATTCCTCGTCCATTACCAAGCCATATTTATCCCAAAGCCCGCGGGCCAGGATGACATCCACGTAACGGATATAATCCAGATGGATATAATCTACCTCCGGGATATCGGCTACCTTGCCATATAGATTCAGCAAGAACTCCGCCGTACCTTCTTGGTTCGGGCATAGGCATTTGTAATAAGGTACATACGCCTGTACGGAATAGGACGACTCGCCTTTCCGGTTCACGGCGTAGAGGGTGGAGTCCAGCCCATGTTGCAACATGGCGGGAATCCACGCGTGATATTCCAGGCCATTGGCATGGGCCGCTTTGGCGGCACGCTGGATTTTCTCCGTGTCATGTCCGGCGTTGTAGCACATCCCGTCCACGCCGTGGGCATGCCATTTACTAAAGTCCGCCTGCAGGGTTTGCTCGGTGGTCTTCTCACCTTCGCCTTGCCAAGCGTAGACCTTGACTGTTTTCTCGGGAGCCTTGACGCAAGCCGTAAGAGCGACTGCCGCCAAAGCGATAAAAAGTGTTTTCATTTAGAATATTGTTGATAGTTTATGAAAAAGAGGCTATCTAAAGAATGCAAGACTTTAAATAGCCTCTTGATGATTACAAGAACGTTTGTCTCTTATTTGTCACCACTCCATCTTTTCCCTAATGGGGAATTAAAGAATATGAATGCGGCTATCGCTATGAAACAAATGGTTCCTAACATGATGTAAGCTCCCATATTATTGCCCCCTTTCGCAAGCGCATAAAGTCGGGATCAAGTTACGATCGCCGTAGGCGTTATCCACACGGGCCACGTTGATCCAGAACTTGCTGTCGTGCAACCATTCCAGCGGGAAGGCGGCCTTCGTGCGGGAATATGCGTGTTTCCACTCGTCGGCGGTCACCTCGTATTCCGGATGCGGGGCGTTCTTCAATACGTTGTCTTCCTTCGAGGCTTTGCCTTCTTCCACTTCCTTGATCTCGCTCCAGATACATTCCATGATCTCCACGAAACGATCCAGCTCGGCCTTGCTCTCGCTCTCGGTCGGCTCTACCATCAAGGTGCCGTGTACCGGGAATGACAAGGTGGGGGCGTGGTAGCCGAAGTCCATCAAGCGCTTGGCGATATCGCCCTCGTCGATGCCCGAACGTTCTTTTACCGTGCGGCATTCCATGATCAACTCATGACCTACGCGGCCTGTCGCCCCGGTATAGACAATACCGTATGTATCCTTAAACTTGGCGGCCAGGTAATTGGCGTTCAAGATGGCGGTCTTCGTCACCGTCTCCAGTCCTTCCGTGCCCAGCATGCGGATGTAGGCGTACGTGATCGGCAAGATACCGGCGCTACCGTAAGGAGCGGCGGATACCGTATTCAGCTCGCTGCCCCAAAGCTCCGGGTGCTGTGGCAAGAACGGAACCAGATGCTCGGCCACGCAGATCGGGCCTACGCCAGGACCGCCACCTCCGTGAGGGGAAGAGAAGGTCTTATGCAGGTTCAAGTGGCATACATCGGCGCCAATCGTACCCGGGTTCGTCAGTCCTACCTGCGCGTTCATGTTCGCGCCGTCCATATAAAGCTGTCCGCCGCAGGCGTGTACGATCTCGCACATCTCCTTGATGTCCACCTCGAAGATACCATGCGTAGACGGATAGGTAATCATGCTGGCGGCCAGATGCTCCTTGTTCTCCTCGGCTTTCGCACGGAAGTCTTCCAGGTCGATATTACCATTCTCGTCGCATTTCACGGTCACGGTCTTGTACCCGCATTGGATGGCGCTGGCCGGGTTGGTCCCGTGGGCGGAAGCCGGAAGCAATACGATATTACGATGGCCTTGGCCGATGCTTTCCAGATAAGCGCGGATCACACGAAGACCCGTGTACTCGCCGGCGGCCCCGGAGTTCGGTTGCAAGGTGCAGCCCTTGAAGCCCGTGATCGTGCAGAGGTAAGAAGACAGGTTCTCGATCAGCTCCGTATAGCCTTCCACTTGCTCCTCGGGGGCGTAGGGGTGGATATTCATGAATTCCGCGCGGCTAAGCGGCAGCATGGAGGAAGCCGGGTTCAGCTTCATCGTACAAGATCCCAGCGAGATCATGGACTGGGCCAAGGAAACATCCTTTCGTCCCAGGCGGGTGATGTAGCGCATCAACTCGGTCTCCGTATGATATTTCTTGAATACGTCTTGCCCCAAGAAATCGGAGGTACGGGCGAACTTGGCGTCGAAATAAGTCTGTGCGGGGATCGCCTCGTCCAGCATATAGTCTTTACCGGCGGCACCGGCGAAGATGTATAATAATACGCCAATGTCCGTAGGCTGTGTCGTCTCGTCTAGGCTGATGCCCACTTGTCCGGCCTCGAAGTAACGCAGGTTCACCTTGCACTCCAAGGCGATCTCACGCAGCGCGTTCACCGACACGTGCGCGGGAAGCTGTATCTTCAAGGTATCGAAATAATCCTTGTTCAATTGCGTATATCCCAGTTTCTCCAGCTCCCTGGCCAAGAATCCGGCGGCCGAATGGATCCGTCCGGCGATGTCGCGCAATCCTTCCGCCCCGTGGTATACGGCGTAGAAGCCGGCCATGGTAGCCAGCAAGGCCTGTGCCGTACAGATATTGGACGTTGCCTTCTCGCGCTTGATATGTTGCTCGCGGGTCTGCAAGGCCAAGCGATAAGCCGGGTGGCCGTAAGCGTCCTTGGAGATACCGATGATACGCCCGGGGATCGTACGTTTATAATCGTCCTTCGTGGCGAAGAAGGCGGCGGAAGGGCCTCCGTAGAACATCGGGATGCCGAAGCGCTGGCTGCTGCCGAATACGACATCCGCTCCCCATTCTCCCGGGGGAGTCAGCAATACCAAGCTCATCAAGTCGGCGGCTACGCCTACCTTGGCTCCGGCCGCGCCCGCACGGGCTACGAACTCCTTGTAGTCCTCGATGGAACCGTCGGCGTTCGGGAACTGTACGATGGCGGCGAACACGTCTGGCGTGAACTCGAATTTCTTATAATCGCCTGTTACCACCTGGATGCCCTGCGGAATCATGCGGGTGTGGATGACTGCCAGCGTAGAGGCGAACACGTTCTCGTCTACGAATACCGTATTCGCTTCCGCTTTCACCTGCGCGCGGCTACGAGAGCCATGAAACATGGTAACCGCCTCGGCTGCCGCTGTCGCCTCGTCGAGTAGCGAGCAGTTGGTCAGGGGCAGTCCCGTCAAGTCGCTGATGACCGTCTGGAAGTTCAGCAACGCCTCCAAGCGT
>JAQVCX010000044.1 GCA_028689545.1 Parabacteroides sp. | reverse complement strand
TATACAATATCTGTCAACGAAATGTATAATAAAATAGTTACATGTATTCTTTCTTTAGGCTAAAGCTATAGTATGGATGTTGGGGACAAAATATAACAAAACTTGGTACGACAAATTGTACAGCCTACTCCTAATTTCATGCTCCCATGGCGACATACGGATCGCCAAGAGCCTCAACGAGGAAATAACCATTTACCCGGATTACAAGGATGTGACCATTCCGGTGAATATCGCCCCGCTCAATTTCTCTATCGCCGATAGCAGTGAGCACTGTCTGATCCTAAAAGGGAAAGAGAGCCAATTTCAAGTCCGTAGCGACGAGGGACTCTTTGAGATCCCACAAAAGAAATGGAAAGCCTTATTGAAAGAGAATGCCGGAAGCCAAATAGAACTGACCATCGCTAAACGCGTACAGGACGAATGGAACGCCTACACGTCTTTTCATATGGACATCGTAAACGACTCTATCGACAAATATATAGCCTATCGGTTATTAGCCTTGAGCAATGATATGTGGAACAGGATGGGGATCTATCAACGAGACCTGGAGAATTACGACCAAAGCGTGATTTACGAGAATAGCCTAACCGACTATAATTGCGTAAACTGCCACACCTTCTCCGCCGGGAACCCGGATAAAATGATTTTCCATATGCGAGGCAAATACGCCGGTTCCGTACTGATTGATGGAAAGAAAATAACCAAGCTAAATACGAAGACAGCCGAGACCGTCTCAAACTTTGTCTACATGTATTGGCACCCGAATGGCGACTATCTAGCGGCCACCGTATGCGATACCTATCAGAACTTCTTCATCAACAACCCCAACACGCTGGAAGTACTGGATCACAATTCCGATATCGTGATCTACGACGTGAAGAAGAACGAGATCTTCTCTTGCGATGCTTTAAATTCAAAAGACGCATGGCAAATATTCCCAGCGTTCTCGCCCGATGGAAAGAGTCTCTATTTCAGCTCTACCGTCGCCGTGGATTCTATCTCCAAGAATTTCAGACAAATGAACTATAGCCTATGCCGTGTAGACTTTGATCCGGAAACACGCACCCTTGGTCAGCAAGTAGATACCTTATACAACGGCCAGACCCACCATAAAAGCGTCTCCTTCCCTCGTATCTCGCCGGATGGTAAATACCTGGCTTTCACCTTACAGGAATATGGTGGCTTCGGGGTTTGGCATAAGGATGCCGAATTATACATGATCCGGCTATCCGACGGAAAGACGTACCCGCTGACCGAGGCGAACAGCGCCGAAGGAGAAAGCTACCATTCATGGAGCCACAACAACCGTTGGATGGTATTTAGCAGCCGCAGGTTGGATGGATTATACACACGTCCGTTTTTCACGTACATCGACAAAGAAGGCATTGCCCATAAGCCCTTCGTATTGCCACAGAAGAATCCCGTAAGCTATTATAAGGACCTGCTTTGGACGTACAACCTACCGGAGTTTATACAAGATAAAGTCCGGATAGACACCCATGCCGTCATGGAGACCATGAAAAACACGAAAGGCGTGCACGTGAGATAAAGAGCCGGAAAGCGGACGGATCATTTCTTAGGCGTATAATTCATATGCACCTTCTCATATTTCACCTCGCCGTCTTTCGAGCAGGTAACCCGTACCAGGTAATCTCCCGGCTCGGGACTGTTTTGCTCGCTCATGGAGTCTAGCGTGAGATACCTCACCCCGTTCACTACCCGGTCGTCCCAAGCATGCACATGTCCGCAAAACATGATGGTGGTATTCCATTCCGACACCTTGTTCAGCAAATAGTAAAGTTCCTCCCGCGGGAACGTGGAAGAGAATTGGTTGGAACTTGGGCGAAACAGATTGGAGTGCGTAAACACGAAGGTGTTGCGGATGGTCTTGCCCTCTACGTCTAGCCACAGGCCTAGATCGATCAAGTCCGTCTGGTAATCCCCGAGCGTCCCGTTGGCTGAATCCAAGAATATGAAATGATCATATAATCCCGTATCCCCGATCTTGACGGTAAACTCATAAAAGGAGGAATGGAAGATGTTCGAGTACAAAGCCCAACCATTATGCGTGATATCATGATTTCCCACCACGGGGAAGAAAGGATAGATGATATCCTCTTTCTTCACGGCATCGCCGCTCTCGATCTCCACATAGACCTCACGCTCCTCATCGTAGGTATAATGTTTGCTGATATATTTTTCCCGGAAAGTAGCGAGCGTATTCTCAAGGTTGATGTAGTATTCCGCTTTCGTATCGGCGATGTCCCCTAGATGCGTCAACAAGAGATCATCATGATCGAGGCCGTTTTGCAACATCTCCGCCATACGGCAGGTATCTTCCGTGAGGTGGCTGTCCGCTCCCACCAAGAAAGAATAGTCGCCATCCACCTCCCCGTCCAGCACCTCGTTATAGTGCATCTTATAATACAAGACCGACATTTCCACACGGTCGTCCGTGCCGGAACCTCCGATCAATATACCCGTAGGGCTTACCTTCTCACACGAGGTCAACGCGATAACCGCCATTGACAACAAAAACGTTTGTACCGTATTGATTCTATTTTTCATGATTACCAAGCATATTTAAGTCCTACTTTAACCGATGTCTCATATTTTGTAGCCAACTGGCTCATACTACCCGCCGGCCGCACGTTCAACTCGCCAAACAGCTTCATGCGTAAAGGCAGGTTGGCGTTCCAGCGTACGCCCCAGTTGATATTCCAGTTCTCATAATAGAAATCGTCGTAATTGCGGAAGAAAAGGCCAATATTCCATGAATTATAACGAGGACGGATATTCACGCCCGCCCCGAAGGTGAACGTGAAAGGCTCCGTATAGGAACTTCCGTGCAGATTATAGTTGATTAGCGACTCTCCGATCACGACCTCAAAATAAGGAGCCTCCCACATGATGGAGAGGTTCCCCACAAACTCGTTCGTATGGAACTCCGTGTAACCATTATACATAAACTTCCCCGAGAAGTAGAAATTGAAATAGCGGATCGGCAGCCGGTAAGTTCCCTTGGCCGAGATGCCGTACTTATCTTTACCGAAAGGCGCGTCCACCGCCCCCGACACGCTCCAACGGTCGGCCAGATGGCGTGTATAAGCGACAGAAGGCCCGAGGAATCTCTCTGTCACGGCATTGCTTCCCGTATGCAGATAACCCTCTATCTCGTTCTTATGCGTACCGTCGTATTTATGCTCGCCACAGAACACCTGCGCGTTTAGCATCACACAAAAACAGCATCCCAAAGCCAAGAGACTCAACTTTCTCATATATCCTCTATTTTGATGTTTCATTCGAAACACAAAATTATAATTTTTAAATTAAGACACAACTTTTATTCAAAAAAATATAAAAAAGCGAAGTACCTAGGGCGCGTTACAAGGTAATGGCTAACCGATCCATCATCACTCCGGTCTTCTCCCTCGCCTCCGTCACGTCCAAACCACGGGCCAGCAAGACGGCCATACGGCGATGTCCGTGAACCTCCGGCTTTCCGAAGAAACGCATCTGCGTATCGGGTTGTTCCAAGACCTTATCCAGATTCCCCAAAGACAACCGGTCGCTATCTCCTTCCACTACGACGGCACGGGAAGCGCCCGCTCCGTGAAACGCAATATTAGGGATCGGCAAGCCTAGCACCGCACGAGCGTGCAAAGCGAATTGAGACAAATCTTGCGTAATCATCGTCACCATCCCGGTATCGTGCGGACGGGGGGAAACCTCGCTGAATATCACATCGTCTCCCTTGATGAATAATTCCACGCCGAAAATACCACGTCCGCCCAAAGCCTCGGTGATCTTGCCGGCTATCTCGCGGGCTTTCGCTTTGGCGGCAAGGCTCATGGCCTGGGGCTGCCAAGACTCCCGGTAATCGCCATCCACCTGGACATGTCCCACGGGCTCCAAGAAAGACGTTCCTCCGATATGACGAACCGTCAGCTGGGTAATCTCATAGTCGAAATCCACGAAACCTTCCACGATCACCTTGCCCGCTCCCGCGCGTCCGCCTTCTTGGGCATAGTGCCAAGCGCGATCTATATCCTTTTCCTCGCGAACCACGCTCTGCCCATGTCCGCTAGAACTCATGATCGGCTTCACCACGCAAGGCATACCGATCACCTTCACCGCTTCCTTGAATTCATCCTCGGTCTCGGCGAAACGATATGGCGAAGTAGGCAAGCCCAGCTCCTCGGCCGCTAAGCGACGGATTCCCTCACGGTTCATCGTCAGCCAAGTGGCACGGGCGGTAGGAATCACATGATATCCCTCTTCCTCCAGCTCCATCAAGGTACGGGTAGCGATGGCCTCCACCTCCGGCACGATATAATCCGGTTTCTCCTTCTCGATGATCTCGCGCAAGGCATCGCCATCCAACATGGAGACCACATACGAACGATGCGCCACCTGCATGGCGGGAGCGTCCGGATACTTATCCAAGGCGATTACCTCCACGCCATAACGCTGTAACTCTATCACAAACTCTTTGCCCAACTCACCCGAGCCACAAAGCACGACTTTAGTCGCCATAGCCGATTTGGGCGTACCAATTGTAACCATATATCTTTCCGCTATTTGAATTTTACCGCAAAGGTAAAGCTTTCTAGAAAGAATACACTTGCCATCCCCGAATAAATAACAAATTCGCCCACTCATCTAAAGCCGGAGAAGGGTACTTATAGCAGGCACCGCTTTTACCTATAAGGATAAAGGGTTTTACCTCGTATTGTAAAAGCATTTACCGTTATAGGTAAAAGCCGGTAAATATAATACACTTATAATAAGCACTTAAAGCAAATACCCCCCAATAGCTAATATGTACTTGGATGCGACCTAAGCAGTTTTGTTAATATTACATAATTATAAGTACCTTGCGATACAAGGTATCTTGGTAAAATATATATTTGTGTCCAGATAATAAAAGTGTTCACCAACAGTGTAACTTATTTAGCAAACTGTACGTCTAATATATAAATGTAACTACATAATATGATGATTCAACTCAAAGGAATAAACAAAACGTACTTCAATGGAGCCCCCTTGCACGTTTTGAAAGGCATCGATCTAGATATAGAACAAGGAGAGATGGTATCGATCATGGGAGCCTCCGGTTCCGGAAAGTCAACCCTTCTGAATATCTTGGGCATATTAGATACGTACGATACGGGTACCTACACCCTGAACGGGCAGTTGATACAGAACCTCAGCGAAAGCCGGGCCGCCGAGTTAAGGAACCATATGATCGGCTTCATCTTCCAATCGTTCAATCTAATCTCATTCAAGAACGCCATGGAGAACGTAGCCCTCCCGCTCTATTATCAAGGGGTCGGCCGGAAGAAGAGGAACGCCATGGCACTGGAATACCTGGACATGGTAGGATTGAGAGATTGGGCGGAGCATATGCCGAATGAGATGTCCGGCGGACAGAAGCAACGGGTAGCGATCGCCCGGGCCTTGATAGCGAAACCCCAAGTCATATTGGCCGACGAGCCGACCGGGGCGTTGGATAGCAAGACGACCGTGGAGGTGATGGAACTGCTACGCAAGGTAAACCTGGAGGGGATGACCATGGTGATCGTCACCCACGAACCCTCCGTGGCGGAGGCTACAGACCGGATTATCCGGGTAAAGGACGGGTTGATTGAACGCATCGAAAAAGGAGAGGATCATGTTTGACTTTGATAATTTTAGGGAAATATGGAGCACCATCCAGAAGAATAAGCTCCGTACCTTCTTGACCGGCTTCTCGGTCTCGTGGGGTATCTTCATGCTGATCGTACTGCTGGGGGCGGGAAACGGGCTGCGCAATGGTATCATGCATAACTTCAAGAATATGTCCACCAACCAAGTCGAGGTATGGACACGCTATACCACCAAGCCTTGGAAAGGCATGCAATCCAACCGCAGCATCAGTTTCAAGGAAGAGGACTTAAGCTCCTTGAAAAGAGACTTCAAGGAAGTGGATCTTTGCTCGGCTACGATCTCCCACAATGACACGATCACTTACAACGAGGAATATGTGACGGGGCAGACCAATGGCGTATATCCGGATCATGCCCCGATCAATTACGTGAATGTAGAGACGCGCAACGGTCGCTTCATCAACGAGCAAGACATGAGGGACCGAAGAAAAGTAATCGTGATCAGCCCTCGTATGGCCGAGGTCTTGTTCCGTAACGAGAAGCCGCTGGGTAAATACGTGAAATGCGGGAATATGATGTACCAGGTAGTCGGCGTGTATAACGATGATGACAAAAGCAATAACGCTCCCGCCTATATCCCATTCTCCGTAGCCCAATTACTATATAATAAAGGATACGGCTTCGGATCGCTAACGTTTACCTTGAAGGGGGTGACTACCAAAGAGGAGAATGAGGCTTTCGAGGAAAGTTTCCGGGAATGGATGGCACGCCGCCACCAATTCGACCCGACGGATAAGAACGCCATCGGTATGTGGAACATGGCGAACGAGTTCATTATGTTCGACAATATACTGAACGGGATTACTTTATTCATCTGGATTATAGGTATCGGTACCTTGATGGCGGGAATCGTGGGAGTGAGCAACATCATGCTGATCACCGTACGTGAACGAACCCGGGAGTTCGGTATACGTAAGGCTTTGGGAGCAAAGCCCGGCTCGATCTTGGCATTAGTGATAGCCGAGTCTATCCTCGTGACAGCCGTCTTCGGCTACGTCGGGATGATCATGGGGATCGGGCTTACGGAACTAATCAATCACGCGATGGAAATGGCTCAAGCAGGAGCCCAAGCAGGAGGGAATATCGGAGAAGACACGACGGTATTCCGCAACCCTACCGTCAATCTGGCGATCGCTAGCTCCGCTACGGTATTGATCATCGCGGCCGGCGTATTGGCAGGTTATTTCCCAGCACGCAAGGCGGTAAAAGTCACGGCCATCGAAGCCATGAGAACGGAATAATAATAAAAAAGAAAAGAACCATGTTTGACATAGATAGATGGGTAGAGATATGGGTGACGATCACCCGAAATAAGACACGCAGCTTGTTGACCTGCTTCGGTGTATTCTGGGGGATCCTGATGCTGGTGATCCTGTTGGGAGCCGGAAACGGGATGAAGAACGCCATGTTCTCCAATATCAACGGATTCGCCACGAACTCAGCCTTCTTTTTCGCCGACCGCACCAGCGAGTCGTACAAGGGCTTTAACAAGGGCCGCCAATGGAATATGCGCAACCGAGACGTGGAGAGTATCCGAAGGCAAATAAAAGACATCGAGGCTGTCTCCCCCATTATCTGGGGAAATCGCTCGGACAAGAATATCGTATTCGGACAACTAACCGGCACGTATAACGTAAAAGGCGTGCAGCCCGATTACTTCAAGATAGAGACCCAAGAAGTCTCTTACGGACGATTGCTGAACGACATCGACGAGATCGAGAAGCGTAAAGTCTGCTTGATCGGTGCCAAGGTAAACGAGGTATTGTTCAAGAGTAGCGATCCTTGCGGGCAATACATCCGGGTAAACGGGATTTACTACCAAGTGATAGGCGTGACGAAGCAACGGGCCTCCAACATCAATATCGGCGGACGGGCCGAGGAAAGCGTATTCCTCCCTTTCAGTACCATGCAACAGACACTGAACCAAGGGGACATCCTCCATTTCCTGTGCTTGAGCGCCAAGCCCGGATGCAAGATAGACCCGCTAATCGAGCAAGTGAAGGACATCGTGAAGAGCCAGAACCAGATATCCCCCACCGACCCGCAGGCCGTGACGGTGATTAACCTGGCGGCTCAGTTCGAGACTTTCAATACGCTATTTATCGGTATCGACATCTTGATCTGGCTCGTAGGCATGGGTTCGTTATTGGCGGGTATTATCGGCGTAAGCAATATCATGATGGTAACGGTCAAGGAGCGTACCCGGGAGATCGGCGTACGTAGGGCCTTGGGAGCGAAACCCTGGAATATCATCTCGCAGATCATGAGCGAGAGCCTGCTGCTAACAGGTTTAGCGGGTTTGATGGGATTAAGCGCCGGTGTATTCCTGCTCGATCTGGTAGACCGGATCATGAGCGCACAACCAGCCACCAACGGAACCATGATGGAGCACCCGGAGGTAAGCATCCAGATCGCGGTAGCGGCCACGGTGATCTTATTGCTCAGCGGGCTGCTGGCCGGGTTGATCCCCGCATGGCGAGCCATGCAAATCAAGGCGATAGATGCTATACGAGAAGAATAAATCAAAATTCATAAATCATAATTCAATGAAGAATCGCATTGTAAAAAAGATCCTGCGTATCATCTTATTAGTGCTCGTGGGAGCAGCGGTAATCGGTACGTTCTATTTCTTATGGAAGAAAGCGCAACCGGTGATCACCGTTTATGAGATCGTAACCCCCGAGAAAGGGAATGTGGAAACCAAGACGGTAGCTACCGGAAACGTGGAGCCTCGTTTCGAGGTGGCCATCAAGCCGCAGATATCCGGTATCATCTCCGATCTGAAGAAAGAAGCGGGACAGATGGTGCAAGCGGGAGAGATCATCGCCATCATCAAGGTAATCCCCGAGATGGTACAGCTCAACAGCGCCGAATCGCGCGTAAACCTAGCCAATATCTCTTTAAAGCAAGTGGAAGAGACTTATAAGCGGGATACGCAATTATTTAAGCAAGGCGTTATCGCCCAAGAAGATTTCGATCTTTCCAAGGCGAACTACTTGAAAGCCGTAGAGGAGAAGGATAACGCGCAAAGTGCCTTGGAGATTATCCGCGACGGTATAGCGAAGAACTCTAACGTGGCCAGTACGACCCAAATCCGCAGTACCATCACCGGCATGATCTTGGACATCCCCGTAAAAGTAGGCAACTCGGTTATCCAAGCGAATAATTTCAATGATGGCACGACGATCGCTACCGTAGCCAATATGAACGACATGATCTTCAAAGGAAACGTAGATGAGACCGAGATCGGACGTATCCATGAGGGAATGCCGATCAAACTGACCGTCGGTGCTATGGAAAGCCGTTCGTTCGACGCTTTGCTGGAATATGTATCGCCCAAGGGAGTAGACAAGAATGGAGCCATTCAATTCGAGATCAAGGCGGCCGTGACGATCCCCGAAGACGCTTTCATCCGTGCGGGATATAGCGCCAACGCCGAGATCGTGCTCAAACGTGCGGAAGATGTCCTTACGATCCCGGAAAGCACGGTCGAGTTCCACGGGGATTCCGCCTTCGTTCAGTTAGTCAAGCAAGAGCAACCGGAGCAAGTCTTCGCAAAGCATCCCGTAAAAGTAGGCCTATCCGACGGTATCAAGATAGAGGTTCAAGAAGGACTGGCGGCGACCGATAAAGTACGGGGCGCGGCTATTGATCCGAATAAGAAATAAAAGAAAGATCGTATGATGAGAAAAAACTTATATATACTGGCAATCGCTTCCCTCCTGTCCGGAAACTATGTTTTCGCCCAGGATGCGGTGAAGCAATGGAGTCTGGAGGAGTGTATCCAATATGCCATCGAGCATAATATCGACTTAAAGCAAAAGGAGCAAGAGCAGGAAAGCCGAAAGGTAGACTTACATACCAGCAAATACAGCTGGCTCCCGGCGGTAAACGCCAATCTGGGGCAGAGCTTCCAGTTCGGACGCTCCACGTCTAAATCCGGCGTAATCCTAGACCAGAACGCCGCCAACTCTACCTTGGGAATTAACCTGGACATGCCTTTATTCGACGGGTTGAAAATACCGAACGATATCGCCGCCCGCAAGCTTGACCTAAAAGCGTCTATCGAGAGCTTGAATAAGGCGAAAGAAGACCTATCCATCAATATAGCGTCCTACTACCTGCAAGTACTTTATAATAAAGAACTGCTGAAAATAGCGCAACTACAAGTGGAATTGGACAAGGAGCAGGTGAATAAAACAGAGGCCATGGTAAATGCCGGGAAGGTACCTCTTTCCCAACTATATGATATCAAAGCCCAGTTAGCGAAAGATGAGGTCACGCTAACCGAGTCTCAAAACAACGTGAACCTTGCCTTACTGAATCTGGCGCAAAGCCTGGAGCTAGAGCGAAGCGACCGGAGTTTCGATATACAGACCCCCGTAATAGAAGACGCGGTAGCCGATAATATGGGCAGTATCCTGCCTCCGGAAAACATTAACGACCATGCGGTAACGTTCAAGCCTCAGATCAAGGAACAGCAACATTTGCTAGAGAGCCAAAAGAAAATGCTACGTGTCGCGCAAGCGGGCTATTATCCCAAGTTAAACTTTGGGGCTAGCTATAGTAATGGATATTATCACTCAACTTCCGGAGGTGAGTTTGCCGACACGCGTTCCTTTAGCGAGCAGTTTAAGCAAAATGGGCAAAAGATCGTCGGATTCTCATTGAGTATCCCCCTTTTCAATCGCTTCCAAGTGCGTAATAGCGTCCGTTCCGCAAGGATTAACATTATCAACCGGGAATTGCTGATGGAAAACACAAAGAAAACTTTATACAAGGAAATCCAGCAAGCGTACTATAACGCGACGGCTTCCCAAGAGAAATATACGGCTTCCGACAAATCCGTCACGGCGAGCAAGGAGGCGTTCAATTATGCCCAAGAACGTTACAACGCAGGTAAAAGCACCGTCTTCGAGTTTAACGAGGCAAAGACAAAATACGCACAAAGTCTAGCGGAACAGGCACAGGCCAAATATGATTTTATCTTCCGCACGAAGATTCTGGATTTCTATAATGGCAATCCAATCCGTTTATAAAAGTTAATTAACACATTGCTTTTTTCATTATAAACACAAGGGAAGATGCTCTTTATAGACATCTTCCCTTTCTGCATCCATTTATGCTTTTAGTCTGCACAGAACTATGTTTAATAGCATAATTCACAAGCAGATAACCAAGATCAAAAACATCCCTCGAACTATCATAATGCAAAAAAACACCCGGTGCATCCAAGCTGAATTTAGTAACATCAATCAATATTAGATTAGTTTTAGAATGTTTTATAACAGTTTGCTTTTTTATAATAAAAATTAGTATATTTGCGGCTGTGAGTTTCTAGAGTCTTAGTATGTACATTTTCTTGATAAGCATTTTAACTATAGTTCTGTGCAGACTATGGTCTCTCAAAAAAACAATGTGTGTATAATTAACAAACAAATTCATTCTATGAAGCACAAATTAACGCTTGTACTACTCTCATTCTTTCTAGGAGTGCAGTGCATGGTCGCCCAACAGATGAAGGTGGCAGGTGTAGTGATCAATGAAGACGATGGGGAGCCTGTTATAGGTGCATCCATCGTAGTAAAAGGAACAACGATTGGTACCATCACGGATCTTGATGGTAAATTCGAGTTGGAGGTCCAGAAAGATGCTAAGCTGATTATCTCTTATGTAGGTCTACGCACCCAAGAGACGACCGCTCAACAACACATGAAAGTCCTCCTTTCTTCCGATTCACAAGCTATAGACGAAGTTGTTGTCGTAGCTTATGGTACAGCAAAGAAAAGTTCATTCACAGGTTCCGCATCCACCGTTGGTGCTGCGTTAATGGACAAACGCCCGTTAAGTAACGCATTGTCCGCATTGGAAGGAAACACTTCCGGAGTACAAATGACTTCCTCTATCGGACAACCGGGAGAAGCAGCCAAAGTAACGATCCGTGGTTTTGGTTCTGTAAATGCGGATAACGCTCCTTTATATGTAGTGGATGGCGCCATCTTCAGTGGTGATATCTCTTCAATCAGCCCATCCGATATCGAATCAATGACAATTTTGAAAGATGCGGCTTCTACATCTTTGTATGGATCTAGCGCAGGTAACGGTGTGGTTTTGATCACGACCAAAAAGGGATCTTCCAACAGTGGCGCAGGTGTTACCTTGAGTATCTCACAGGGTTGGTCTAGCAGAGCTTATAACGATTACGCAAAAGTGGGCGCATATGAATATTATCCCTTGCAATGGCAAATGTTGAAAAACGCGAATATGTCACTCGGACAAAACGCTGCCGACGCTGCCGCTAATGCCTCTAAAGATATTATCAACAAATTAAAATATAATCCTTTCGTAGGAATCGCCAATGACGCCATCGTGGGCACAGACGGTTTATTGAATCCATCGGCCTCCGCTTTAAAATGGGGTGAAGACCTTGATTGGGAAGATGCCGCTTACCGCACCGGTCATCGCCAAGAATATAATGTAAGCTACAACACAAAAACAGAAAAGAGTGACACGTATGCTTCCATCGGCTACCTGAATGATAAGGGATATATGATCAAGACGGACTTTGAGCGTTACAACGCACGTTTGAACTATAATATCTATCCGGTAAAATGGTTCAAGAGTGGATTGAACTTAGGTTTAAGTCGCACAAACTCCAATTATTCTACTTCTACGTCTAGTAACTCCTCTGGTTACGGTAACTTAGCTCGTTTTATTCGTACCATGGCACCGATATACCCGGTACATAAACACGATATCGAGACTGGAGCTTACTTGGATAAAGATGGAAATGTAGTTACAGATCCAGCTTTATATACCTACGACTATGAAGGAGCACGTATCTCCAACAATGGCCGTGACGGTATCGCAGAAGCATTATGGAACGACCGCTTGATGGCTACCACGAACTCTAGTGCCCGTACGTATGCTACAATCATTCCGATCGAAGGATTGAACTTGACGGTGAACTACGCATTTGACAATAAGGATGAACGCCGTAGAGCATACGAGAATCCGCTCGTAGGTGACGGAACCGCAGGACCGGGACGTTTGAACATCCGCAATAGAAGCTACTTGACACAGACATTCAACCAATTGATCAACTATACGAAGACTTTTGGCAAACACAATATCGAAGCTTTGTTAGGTCATGAGAACTATAGCTACCGCTTGCAATATAACTACGGAATGAAGACCAACGAGATCGTTTCCGGAACGTATGAGTACGGTAACTTCGTAAACGTAAGCGAACTAAGTTCCTATACACGTGAATACAAGAAAGAGGGGTACTTCGCTCGTCTAAACTATGATTTCGATGATAAATATTATGTAACAGCATCTTTCCGCCGTGACGGTTCCTCTCGCTTTAGCAAGGATAACCGTTGGGGTAACTTCTGGTCATTCGGAGCGTCTTGGCGTATCAGCCAAGAGGATTTCATGAAAAACTTAACATGGGTCGACAATTTGAAACTAAGAGCATCCTACGGTGAAACCGGAAACGATGCTATCTATTATACAGATGACGCTACACAACAGGATTACTATCCTTATCAAACCTTGTATAACTTGGGTGTCAACAACGGTTTGGAAGCAGGTCTCTACTTCCCGACTATGGCAAACAATAATTTGAAATGGGAGACACAGGTTTCTACCGATGTCGCTTTAGAATTCGGATTGTTCGGCCGCTTGAATGGTACGGTCGAGTTCTTCCGTAAGGCTTCCAGAGATTTGTTATTCAACGTTAGCCAGCCGTTATCCAGTGGCGTGGAAACTATTGTGCAAAATATCGGTAAGGTTCGTAATCAAGGTGTGGAAATCGATTTGAACTATCAAGTATTAAAATTGAAAGACTGGAAATTATCAATCGGAGCAAACGCTACATTCATCAATAATAAGGTGACTCGTCTGCCTGATGCCAACCAGAAAGATGGTATCATCAAAGACTCTAAGAAATTGATGGAGGGACATTCAATCTATGAGTTCTGGTTACGTCAATGGTGGGGTGTTAATCCGGATAATGGAGATGGATTATATATCTTTGATGCAGAAAACAACACCGATGAGAAAGGAAACATCAAGGAGGCCGTAAAAGAGACACTTGTAGAGAAAGACGGTCAAGTATTGACTAACTCTTACAGCTACGCAAAATACGACTTTAGCGGTTCTGCCGTTCCGAAAGTATACGGTGGTTTCAATATCAACTTAAGCTATAAGGCATTCGACCTTTCTACTGTATTCTCTTATTCATTAGGCGGTAAGTTACTTGACTCTAGCTATAGAGGATTGATGGATGTTGAAGAGTTTGGTTATTCGATGTCACCGGATATCCATAACGCTTGGACAACTCCGGGACAGATTACCGATGTCCCTCGCTTGGACAACAACTCGACACATGCGAACAGCATCGGACAAGCCTACTCTACACGCTGGTTGACAAATGCGAATTTCTTGAACTTACGTACAGTCACTTTAGCCTACAACTTGCCGAAGTCTATCCTTAACGTTATCAACATCAAGAGCGCTCGCGTTAATGTAAGCGCAGAGAACTTATTCATGTTGAAAGCCCGCCAAGGACTGAACCCTCAAGCGAACTATTCTGGTGTATCTTACAATGAGTATATGCCTGCTAAGAACTTTACGATCGGTTTAAACGTATCGTTCTAAATTCATAACACATCAAACAAAGGAAAAGATATGAAAAATATACAATTATTCAAACACATCGCAGCAGGACTGCTTCTGAGCGGCTTACTGATTGGAACAAGCTGTTCCAGCGACTATATGGATACAATTCCTAGCGAGAACGTATCATTCACGACTGTGTCATCTTCTCTCGATAACCTCTATCTAGCATTGAACGGTATTCATCGTAAGATGGTCTCTCAAGACTTAGGAAACCAGGGTTTGGGAAGTGAACCCGGCTTCATTATCGGTAGAGAGGCGTTGGCAGACGACTTAACATGGGACACGCAGGGCTGGCATAAAGGTTTCTTAAATTGGAGCTATCCTACCAACGCTACTAGTTCATACAACTCCGGAGAGTGGGAGACTTACTATAAGTTTATCCTAAACACGAACAATATCCTTAAGGCGTTGAATGATAACTTTAGTGATGAGTCTAAACTAACGGAGAGCCAAAAGACATTAGCCAACCATATCAAAGGCGAATGTTTAGCTATCCGTGCATGGAGCCATTTCAACCTAGTACAATACTATGCGAATCCGTATCGTAGCGGAAAGGATAATTCTCAATTAGGAGTTCCCTACCGCTATGATCCAGTCATCGAGCCTATGGCACGTAATACGGTAGAAGACGTATACACGAAGATCCATGAGGACTTAGACGGAGCATTAAGCTTATTGGCAGACTATACACCTAAAGACATAAATCATTACAGCCTAGCGTCGGTTTACGGATTAAAAGCCCGTGTCCTTCTTACCCAGCAGAAATATGCGGATGCGGCAACGGCAGCGGTTAACGCTATTGAGAAAGCAGAGAAAGACGGATGCAAGATTATGTCTCAATCAGAGTTGACGAATGGATTCTCCAACATCACCTCCACGACAAAAGAGGCTATGTATGCCGCAATGACACAGAATGACCAAACGGTTTATTTCTATTCTTTCTATGCGTTTATGTCTTGGAATTTCAACTCCAGCGCTATCCGTACAGGCATCAAATGTATCAACCAAAGTACTTACGACTTGATGTCGCCAACCGATCTTCGCCGTCAATGGTGGGATCCGACGGGAAAAGCTGATGTACCTACTAAATCTTACAACCAGCGTGCCTACCAGAATCGCAAGTTCACCGCACGCTCTACAGCAGATGCCGTAGGAGACTTTGCTTTCATGCGCATCAGCGAAATGTACCTGACAGCAGCCGAGGCTTTCGCTCGTTCCAACCAAGACACAAAAGCTAAGCAATACTTGCAAGCCTTGCTGAAAGAGCGTGATCCTGAGTACAAGGACTTGGGTAATACAGGTGCTAAATTAGCCGAGGAAATTATGACTCATCGTCGTATAGAACTTTGGGGCGAAGGTTTCCGCTGGTTCGATTTAAAACGTCTAGGTTTGCCATTGGATAGAACAGGTTCCAACTTCGACGCTACTTTCTGTGGTTTCTTACATAAGGAGCCAGACGCAGCCGGTTGGATCTTCGAGATCCCGAAGAAGGAAACAGACTTTAACCCTTTGATGGAAAAGAACTATTAACACACTCTTAAGTTACTTCTATTAACATTAATCCCCAAAGTGTACTTTAACCGGTAATCTTTGGGGATTTCTTATATCACTATTTATGATTACCCCAAAACAACAATGCCCATCGTAAGGTTATAAGAATGCCCATTATAAACTCCTTACAATGGGCATTCTTAACTCCTTACGATGGGCATTCAAAGAAAGCCCTATCTGAGATTCGTTTATTTCAGCAATGAGCAAGGACAAAGATGATCCTTCTCGATATCCTTAAAATAGTTATAAGTACCTACCTTAATATCCGCGCAAGCGGCCTCATCGCAAACAATGATTCCTTTCGGATGCAACTGTAAAGCGGTAATTGTCCACATTTGATTCACGGAACCCTCAACAGCCTGTTGCAACGCACGAGCCTTGTTATGACCATTTACCATGATCAATACTTCCTTTGCGTCAAGAACCGTACCTACACCTACCGTTACTGAAGTCTTCGGAACTTTATTCACGTCGTTATCAAAGAAACGGGAGTTAGCGATAATCGTATCCGTAGTCAATGTCTTGATACGAGTACGAGAGCTCAAGGAAGAACCCGGTTCGTTGAATGCGATATGACCATCAGGACCGATACCACCCAAGAACAAGTCTACGCCACCAACCGCTTTCATGCGAGCCTCATAAGACGCGCACTCAGCCTCCAAATCCTCCGCGTTACCATTCAAGATATTCACGTTCTCCGGCTTGATGTCGATATGGCTGAAGAAATTATTCCACATGAAAGAATGATAGCTTTCAGAATGATCTTTCGGAAGACCTACATACTCATCCATGTTGAAAGTGATCACATTCTGGAAAGATACAACACCCTGCTTGTTCAATTCAATCAGGTTCTTGTACATACCCAGCGGAGACGATCCGGTAGGCAAGCCCAGCACGAATGGTTTTTCAGCAGTAGGATTCGCTGCTTTAATCTTCGCTGCTACATAATTGGCAGCCCATTTTGAGAGTTGCTCGTAATTAGGTTCGATAATTAATCTCATAACGTTACGCTTTTTAATTGAAAGTTGAATCAACTTTCTTGTTTATAAATTAGATCTGTCGTTAATAGTTTTCAATTTCCCTGCCATTTCCTTGCCCAAAGCTAAACATTCCTCGTATTTAGTAGCGTTTAAACCTTGCTTCTGTTCAACCGGCGTACCGATAGCCTCCCACTTCATCTTCTCGCCAAAAGCAGCCAAACGTTTTACGGCGGCTCCAGCCCAGGTGAAAGACCCGAAATAACCGTAAACACGATTTTTCACCTCACGCAGCTCGATCTTACTCAACACAGCTTCTACCTCAGGGAATAATTGGTTGCTATAAGTCGGGCTACCTACGATAATTCCTTTATATTTGAACACATCTTTCAAGATATAAGAAGAAGGGCTTTTACTGACATTATGCATCACGATATTCTTAATGCCATTATCAGCTAAAGAAGCGGCGATCGCCTCAGCCATCTGCTCCGTGTTACCATACATGCTGCCATAAATAATAACCACACCTTCCTCACCTTCGTAGCGGCTCATACGGTCATAGATATCTATCGCTTTCGACGCATATTCACGCCAAACAGGTCCATGGGTAGAGCAAATTGTCTGGATGTCCAAGCCCGAAAGCTTCTGTAATGCCCTTTGTACGGGATTTCCATATTTTCCGACAATATTGGAGTAATAGCGAATCATCTCTTCCCAATAATGCTCCACGTTCATCTCCGTATCGATCACGCCACCATCCAATGTACCATACGTACCGAACGCATCTGCCGAGAAGAGGATTTTATCCGTAACATCATAAGTAACCATCACTTCCGGCCAGTGCACCATCGGAGCCATATAAAAGACAAGCTCATGACGACCCGTATGCAAGGTATCCCCCTCTTTCACTTCAAACAAGCCCTCCTTGATGCCATGATAACCTTCCAGCATTCCGAAAGTCTTATTGTTTCCGACAATCTGTACGTCCGGATATTGCTGACGCAACAAACGGATACTACCCGCATGATCCGGCTCCATATGATTTACCACGAGATAATCCAAAGAACGTCCGTCCAAGGCATCCGCTACTTTTTTCAAGAAAATATCAGAGTAACAAACATCTACCGTATCGATCAATACGGTTTTCTCGTCTACGATCAAGTACGAGTTATAGGAAACGCCGTATGGCAACGGCCACATATTCTCGAAAAGAGCCTTTTGACGGTCATTAACTCCTACATAATAAACTTTATCCGCAATTTCTTTTAACTTGTACATCTTTTCTAATTGATAATTGATAATTACAAATCAATAATCACGAAGCGTGCGCTCCCTAATTTTCAATTTTCAATTTTTAATTTTCCTTTCTTCAGGGCTCTCCAGACAAACCAGCACCCAGCCAAAACAAACGGGATACTTAGCCATTGCCCCATATTCAACATCATTCCAGCCTCGAAAGCCTCTTGGTCATTTTTCACGAATTCTATGAAGAAACGAGACCCGAATACGCATATCATAAATATGCCGAAAATGAATCCCTCCTTTTTCCATGCCTCCTTCTTGAAATATAGCCACATACAGATAGCGAACGTCACCAGATAGCAAGCGGCCTCATATAATTGCGTCGGATGGCTCGGAGCGGTAAAAATAGGCTCCGCCCCCATTTTCCACGCGTGTAGATTATCGATAAAACGAAATCCCCAAGGCAAATCAGTGGAATGACCGTAGATCTCATGATTCATTAAGTTTCCCAGACGAATCATCGCGGCTACCAATCCTGTCGGGACCACCAACTTATCGAAGGTCCATAACATACTTTTATGGCTTATCCGCTTAGAGTAGAAATAAATGGCGATAATTATACCTAACGTACCACCATGGCTAGCCAATCCTCCCTCCCATATCTTGAGAATCTCAATCGGGTTGGCTAAATAATAGTCCGGCGCATAAAACAAACAATGCCCCAAACGGGCACCTATCACCGTACCGAGCATCGTATAAATCAAAAGGGAATCGATCCATGCGGGCGGCAGTCCCTCTTTTTTCCACATCCGCTCTACAATCATATAGCCAATAGCGAAACCGATCGCGAAAGCCAATCCATACCAACGAATCTCTCGGGAACCGATGGTAAAGATAGCGGGATCGGCAGTCCATGTAATAAAATCAAGCATAATTATTTCAGTTGACAATTGATAATTTAATTGACGGTGACAGTTGACAGTTTAGTTGACAGTGGATACTGACGCGAAGCAACTGTCCACCGTCCACTGTCAATTATCAACGAATCAAACAAGTCGTTTGATTAAGTTCTCTCTCTCACCGTACAGCATATCGATTATCGGCAATTCGATCATCGTATATGCGCCCGGTTGTTGCCTCAAGCTCGCACGAGCGACAGAAACCAAGATCTGAGCAGTCAAGGCTGGATTATTGATCTTCATATCGAATTCGATCAACTGATTCTGAGTCTTACCCGATACACCTTTACGAACCAAGTTCACGCCATGTCCCATGTCCAACAGATTATCTACACATTCAACCTGCATTACATGGGTCTCATCATGAGCGAAATAATCATCCGCCTTGATAGCGGCAGACACTTGCTTGAAATCGTATCCGTCTTCCACCTCGATATAAACCATACGACGGTGTACACCTGTTCCCAAAGGAATCGTCATACTTAAAGCCGCCTTCACGCCTTCGATAGCCTTCACTGCAACCGTATGCCCCATACTCATACCCGGACCGAAATTCGTATAAGTAATACCTTTCGGCACCATCGCCTCCAACAGAGCACGTACCACAGAGTCGCTTCCCGGATCCCAACCGGCAGAAATCACGGCTACCGTATTATGAGCCTTCGCTATAGCGTTCAAAGAACGGCGTAAATCCACGATACCTCCGTGGATGTCGAAACTATCGACCGTATTGATGCCTAAAGCCAAAATCGCTTTCGCATGCTCTTCCACACGACGTGTAGGAGTGGCCAAAATCGCTACGTCTACCTTATCTAACTTAGTGATGCTATCAGTAACCGGGTATGCCTTCAACTCGTCCGGAATATCATTCGGATTACGACGAATAATACCCGCTATCTCAAAATCAGGGGCTGCCTCAAGGGCCTCTAACACATATTTCCCGATATTGCCATAACCTACGATGGCGGCTCTAATTTTCTTCATACTTTAGTTTTTACTTTTCAACCAACCGCAAAGTTAGATATAATTTAGAGCTTTAACAATAAGGAATACAGTTTTTATATCATTTTCAGAATGATATAGATCCTCACTCTTTCACGAACGAATCCGGATAGGTAGTAAGCTGCTCTACACCGGCTTTCGTGCGAACCCAAGTCTTGAAGGTACGGGCTCCCTCGTTCAATTCGATTATACGGGCTCCGTTAGGTAAATGGGTATATTCTGTCGGACCTCCGGTAAACCGACCGTAAGCCAGCAGGACATCATACCAAGAAACCGTATAGTCGTCATCATGATCATGACCGACAAATATTCCCATCACGTCCCCGTTTTCCTTAATCGCCGTAAACAAACCTGAATTCAAAGCCGGGGCACATGCCTTTTCTCTACGTATGCCATAAAGTTGAGCGTTCTCATCGGAAGCCGCTTGATTAAACTCCGGCAACGCGATATGGAAGAATGCTAAAGAGGGAACCGGTTCTCCCCCGTTATTCCGGGTAAACTCAGCACTTTTCTTACAATACCAATCGATCTGGTCACGCTTAATATAATCGTAACCTTTGATCCCCTTGATCGTTGAATAAGTATTCGAGTCGATGCAATACAAGACAAAAGCATCCTTCTTACCATCGGAGGAACGTACGGTTAAGGCATAATTACCTACGCCTGAAATTTCGGGAACCTCATCCGCCGTCAAACTATATGGCAGGCTTTCGGCTACTTTCAACAACTCCTCTTTTGTCGCTCCCTGTTCATTATCATGATTCCCGAAAACGATGGAGAACGGTATTTTACGGTCGGAGACTGTCTTCAATACATTCCGCATATTTTCCAACGCAGGCTTGCTATAGATAATATCTCCCGTAAAAATCACCAAGTCCGGTTTCTCGTCATCCAAAACTTGGTTCATACGCTCAAAAGCGATGTCCGAACGAGGATCTTGCCATTTCACATGCAAGTCCGTAAACTGTACGATCTTAAACTTCTTATCCGGATTAAACTTCAACCCCGGTTTCTGGGCAAATCCCAAAGAACTCAAGCCAGCGGCCAATAACAAGGCCCCGGCAAACATCCACTTTCTCACGCTCATCGAATCTCGTGTTTTTTGTAATTAATAATTATTTATTCCTTTCCGAAACAAGCGTCGAACGCATGTGCGGAAGGCTGGAAATCCACTCTCTTCACCAATTCGCAAGATTCCCTTGCCCCATGTTCCCGATCCATCGCGCTATCTTCCCACTCCACAGAAAGCGGACCTTGATAGCCAATCGAGTTCAACGCACGGATAATCTCCTCAAAATTAATCTTTCCTCGTCCTAAGCTGCGGAAATTCCAATATCGACGGGGATCGCCGAAAGTAACATGACCACCGAATATACCCACCTGCTTGGGGGTATCACTCCAATATACGTCTTTCATATGCACGTGGAAGATACGTTCCGGAAACTGATAGATGAAATCCACATAATCCACCCCTTGGTATCCTAGATGACTCGGATCATAGTTAAAACCGAAAGCAGGATGGTTATTTATCGCCTCCAAGGCCCTGCGTGCGGAAAAAGTATCGAATGCGATCTCTGTTGGATGTACCTCCAATGCGAAACGCACACCCAGCTTCTGAAACTCATCCAAAATAGGCGTAAAGCGACGAGCGAAATCATCATACCCCTTTTGTATCATAGCGTCCGTTACCGGAGGAAAAGAATACAAATAATGCCAAATAGAGCTACCCGTAAAACCGACAACCGTATTAACTCCCAACCTCTTTGCCGCATGAGCGGTCCGGATCATTTCCTCGGTAGCCCGTTGGTGGACACCTTCCGGATCACCGTCTCCCCAAATATAATCCGGCAAGATCGCCTTATGACGCTCATCGATATTATCGCAAACAGCTTGTCCAACCAAATGGGTAGAGATCGCATAAAGCCGTAAGTCATATTTCTTTAACAGATCCTTGATCCCTTGATAATAAGCTGTATCCATACGGCGGACATCCACATGATCGGGGAGTCCCAATTCTACACCGTCGTATCCGAATTCTTTCGCTTTCTGACAAACTGTTTCCAGTGATAAATCGCCCCACTGGAGGGTATACAATGTTACAGGACGTGCCATAATAGTATTATTTTTAGTCGATTATTTTTATCCATTTATCCGCTGTCGATCCGGTAGCTACAATCGTCTCGATAAACCGCATACCACGAACACCGTCTTCGGCGGAAGGGAAATCCAATGTCTCAGGAGCCGGTTCCTCTCCAGCCAGAACCGATCGCAAAGCCAAGGCGAAATTCCGATACAAATTAGCGAATGCCTCTATATAGCCTTCCGGATGCCCACCCGGCGTGCGGGAATTATGAGCGGCGATACCCGACATATATCCATTGGACGTACGAACGATCTCCGCCGGACGATCCGGCCAGCGCATAATCATCGTATTCGGTTCTTCTTGGCGCCATTCCAACCCGCCTTTCTCTCCATACACACGAATATTCAAACCATTCTCTACGCCTACGGCGATCTGGCTAGCGGTCAGCACCCCTTTCGCGCCTCCCTCATAACGGATCAATGCCGCCCCATCGTCATCCAAAAGACGATCCGGCACGAAGGTATTCAATTCACCGCATAGTTCCACGGCCTTCAGCCCTGTTATATATTCTGCCAGATTAAACGCATGAGTCCCGATATCCCCCATGCAACCGGCCTTACCCGATCTACCGGGATCTACCCGCCAAGCCGCCTGCTTATTAACATTAGCGCAGTCATTATATAGCCAACCTTGCGGATATTCCACATAAACACGGCGTATCTTACCTAAATCACCCCTACGTACCCTTTCCCTAGCTTCCTTCACCATCGGGTAAGCGGTATAGGTATGAGTCAACATAAACAATTTTTCGGTTTCCTTCACTTTGTCTCGTAATTGTTTCGCCTCATCCAAGGTATAGGTCATCGGTTTATCTAACACGACATGGAACCCATGCTCCAACGCCATCATAGCCGGACCGAAATGCACATGATTCGGGGTAACGATAGACACAAAATCCATCCGTTCACCTTCAGGCAAGGCGGCCTCTTTCTCTATCATCTCCTGATAAGATGCGTAAATACGATTGTCCGGTAAAAACAAAGATTGTCCGGTAGCCAATGAATTCTCGGGGCGGGAACTAAAACATCCACAGACCAATTCGATCTGTCCATCTAAATTCGCAGCGATACGATGAACGGCCCCGATAAACGAGCCTTGTCCGCCACCTACCATTCCCATTCTGATTTTTCGTTTCATGGTATTATTTCGTTTTATTAAACTAAGGTAATTACATTGTTGATTCACAAAACTATGAAAAATAACCCTGCGTACGTCAATTTAACTGCTTAATATTTTTTAATTCGCAAAATATATCGTTTCTTTGCGACAAACATTTACCAAAAATAGTGACTATGAAGAAAAAAGAACTAATGGCTATCGCCTGTCTGCTTTGTTTTTGTTGTTGTGGTGGAACGGAAAAGGAAGTACCTATCCCCGACCTACAAGAGAAAGTATCACCCATACAGTTTACAATCGATTTACAAAAGGAAGTATTACCCTTCCCCACGACCAAGAGTATCCCCGAGTTGGATATCCCCGAGCCTAGTCCCCAAAATCCCGATACCGGGGAAGATCCTTCTACACCAGATATCAATCCGGACAATTTATACAACCGGATCGATTATATCGTATACCAAAGCGGAAACCCGGATATCTTAATAAAGCATAAGCAATTCACGCCTCAAGATCCGGATTTCACGATCATCTATGATTCATTGCCCTCCGGCAACTATCACATTTGTTTCCTCGCCCACTCGGACAAGGATGTCTCCGTGTCCGGACAAACTGCGCTATTCAGTAAAGTATCAGATACGTTTCATCTCTTTCACACCCAAGAAGTACAAGCGGGAGCAAATATCATTAAAGATATCACCTTACAAAGAATCGTCAGTAAGATAGAGTTCTTATCCACCGATTCCGTACCTAAAGGGCTAAAAAGCTTCACGATAGATGTCTCCAACTATCAAAACAAGATTGACTTAACCACCGGGAATGGCATTTCACAAAACACGCCTTATACACAAACCGACGCTTTTAGCGACTCAGATATAGGGAAGACAAAATTCACCCATTCCTTCTTCACCTTTATCCCGGCTCCGGGATTCATGCTCAAAGCACATCTAGCGGCAAAGAATCAGATAGACGAAATAACCCGGGAAAGAGAGGTAAACGATATCCAGCCTCTCAAGAATCGCATTATTCGTTATACAGGAATACTCTACACCCCAAAAGAATCGGACGATACCTTCACCATTGATATAATAAACGACGGTAAATGGGATAGTCCCATCGACAAAGATCTAATAGATTAATACAAAGCCGGTGTGCCAAATTGGACACACCGGCTACCTTTTTCCTAACTTTCACACTTATTTCGCGTCTTCTATCTTGAAGAGAGCGTTAAATCCCGTCAAACTAAAGGTCTCACGTACCTCATCACGCATACCTACCAAACGTAAAGACCCTTTCTTGGCTGTCGTCATTTTTTGTAACACTAAAAACAACCGCAGACCCGCGCTACTCACATATTCCAAGTCTGAACAATCGACGCATACTTTTACCCCCGGGCTCCCCCATACAGGCAGAACCTTTTCCTCACATTCGCGAGCCGTATTCGTATCTAGTCTTCCTTCGATCTTAATTACAGTCTCTTCACCTTTTCGGTCAATCACTACTTCCATATCATTCTATTTTATTCGGTTATTTTTTTCCTCATAATAAAGACATTCCGATCATCTACTCTCTGATAAGATACCTCATCCATAATCTTCTTGATCAAGAAAATACCCAACCCACCGATTGGACGGTCTTCGGCAGATAAAGTAATATCAGGGTCTTTTCTGGAGGTCGGGTCAAAAGCTATCCCGTGGTCTATCAACGTCACGATCAATTCCCCACCCTCTCCGACTAACGAAATGTCTACGGCATCTTCAACCTCTCCCTTATACGCATAAAAAATTATATTTGAGACAGCTTCTTCCATTACCAGATTCAAGCTCATCATAAAGGCGGTGCTTAATCCCAGTTCTTCTCCAGCCTCTTCCAAGAACTGATTCATCGTGGAAAGCTCATGAATATCGTTCTTAATGCGTAATGTTTTTTGCATATATCTGAAAATTTTGCGCTAAAGATATAAAAAAAAGGAATATCTCCCCTTTAATTTATATCTTTACAACCGAATAATATATAAATGTATCGTGTTATGGCTAAAAGATATTTAATAAACCTATTCTTATTGATCGCCCTCTTATGTGGATTCAGCAGCTGCGAGGAAGATCCGTATTATGACCCTTATGAAGAGATCACCTATGATCTATGTTATTATGTATGGACAGACGGGTTTATTGTAGATGGTGTAGAGTGCGAGCAACAACTCACGTTTAATCCGGATGGAAGAGGATGGGATTACAGGACTTACTATTCCTATGGCTCCGAAATAGATTATGAAGAGATTCCTTTTGTTTGGGAATGGGACAGCTATTATACAGACAAGCTTTATATGGATTATGAAGATGGGGAGACCGTTCTTGAACGGATCCAGATCGTAGGACGGACGCTCGATTGCGTATATAATGGAGAAAGAGTGACATTCAAAGCGAACTAGGTGTAGGAGACTATTTTGAATATGAGGGATTCCCTGCGGGACATATCGTGGAAATGGATCGGGATTAAACTGGGTCTGCGGATAAATCGGGTTGTTTTCATATTCCTAATAAAATATTTATCTTTGCCTCATGACATCAGATAACATACTACGAGATATCCTCCCCGATATCCTCCCCGATATCCTTATTGATAATTTTGACATAGTCAAACATGAGAAGACAGATAACCGATTTGACATCTGGCTAAATGAGAAGAAGGTTAAGTTAGAAGAAGACGAAGTTAACCCTAAT
>JAQVCX010000043.1 GCA_028689545.1 Parabacteroides sp. | reverse complement strand
CGGCTCATAGATGGGGATCTCCCCATCAAGTAAGGATTGGATCTTCTGCTCGGTCACGTCCACACAAGTGACGTTTATGCCCATCTCGGCAAAACAAGTACCCGACACCAAGCCGACATAGCCAGTACCAACAATTGCGATATTCATAAGATTAATTATTTATTTTTTCCCTTCTTTTCTGTTGCCTCGAAGCCGTATCCGTAACCATAGCCATACCCATATTTCTTACCGTAACCATATCCATACTTCTTACCGTAACCATATCCGTAGCTATTCTTACGCTTACTCATATCAATACCATTGATAACTACCGCCAGTTTATTGAATTTCTTCTCATCCTTCAATACGTTAATATAGCAGAAGCTTGCTTTCGGTGTTACATCTGCACGGCAGACATACACGCACATATCCGCCACACGGGCTATAATTGACGTATCCGTCACCATACCGATCGGAGCCGTATCCAAAATCACATAATCATAGCGTTCTTTCAATTGGTTGATCGCCTTATCCAATATATCACGGGCTACCAATTCCGTTGGATTTGGAGGAATGGAACCGCCTAACAAAATATCCAAATTCGAACTAAAGCCGGAGTTTTGTACCAAATCGAACAAGTTCACGTGTTCCGGGTTACTCAAATAGTTCGTGATTCCTTCCGTTTTCTTGGATAAATTAAAGACTTTATTCAAACCGGGTTTACGAATATCCATACCTACTACAATCACTTTCTTCCCTAGATAAGCCAAACTGACCGCTAGGTTTCCTGCCACAAAAGATTTGCCCTCGCCTGGCTGCGTGGAGGAGAAAAGAATTACTCTTTCATCCTTATTTAGCATAAAGAGTAGGTTAGTACGTAGCCCGCGGAAGGTTTCTTCCATCATGTCATTCTTGTTCTCTCGTACTACAATAGCACCATGCTCAGCATTTGTTGCTCCTAAAGGTAATTCTCCCAAGATAGAGACATCCGTCAAAGATTCTACATCGCCACGATTCTCAATCTTATACCTTAATAGATCTACCAAGTAGATTATACCAATAGGGATTATAAAACCAATCATAAAGGCTACCATCAAAAATATCATTTTCTTAGGAGAAACTGGGTCTTTATCAGCCAGCGGATCCTCTATAATGCGTCCATTATTTGCGGTAGAAGCCAATGTGATAGCATTTTCCTCCCGTTTCTGCAGTAACATGATATACAAAGCAGCCTTGATCTCTTGTTGACGGGAAATTGTCATGAACTCCTTCTCCTGTTTTGGAGCGTTGCTGATACGGCCCTCAAATTTATTTGCTTGACGGTCGATATCTGTCTGGGTAATCTGCAGACCACGCAATACACTGTTAACAGTTGTCTTCACATTGCGGCGCATAGCCTCTATTCCCGTATTCATATTGATGATAGCCGGGTTGTTTTCAGAAGAGGTGCGCAACAGGCGCTTACGCTCGATAATCATCGTGTTATACTGATCGATAACTGAAGCCAAGTTCGGGTCTTGTAAGCCTACATTTGCCGGAAGCACCTCGTCTATATTTACGGGATCATTAATATAAGTATTCAGAAACTGAACCAGACGGATTTGAGTAGCATTTTCCGTACGTTGTTGTTCATATTTAGAATTTTCTTGCAAGGCCATTTGGGCATCGCTTGTCAAGTCCGTTAATCCGGAACGTTGCTTAAAGTCTGCCAATTCGCTTTCAGCCGTACCCAATTCATGGTTAATAATGCCGATGCGTTCTTCTATAAACTCGGCTGTCTTTTGAGCCACCTCATTCTTCTCATCATTCGCGTCTTGATTATAAAAAGCGACCAAGCGATTAATAAAGTCTACGGCCCGTTCCTTGATGGTATTCTTTACATTTACTTTCGCTATCGTTGTTGTTTTGGAAGAAGGAGAGACACTCAAGTCTGAAACATAATTTGCAGCTGTTCCGGTTGGTGTAGCAACAGTGGCTATCAAATGAATATCATCATTTATCACACGTAAAGAATCGCCCTTTGTAAAACTCAGTACCCCTACAGGAGTTGGGAGTACGGCAGGAAGACCTTGAAAAGTCTGTTCCATTACCTGTGTCTCGTCACCTTGAATATATTCAACCTTCACGGCCAAACTAGTATTCTTTCCGTAATACAGATCCAACCGTATGGGACTTTCCAGCTTTTCAGCCTCTTCGGGAGTCATATAGATATTCACCGGAGAGTTTTTATAGAGTGGACGTGCATACCCAAATGTTTGCTTTTCTGCCACATTGATATATAAACCCAAATCATTCACCACTTTCTTAGCCAATGTGCGAGATTTCAATATCTCCACTTCATTATCGAAGTTGCTGGTCATGGAAAACATACCTAAATCCTGAATGGCAGACATAGGGTTATTTGCCGAATTTCCACGCTTATCCTCCTCTTTGACTAGCACGGATGAACTTACATTATATACAGGCGTTTGATATCGTAGGAATAGAAAAGTTCCGATACAGCATACCAATATACTAACTACAAACCAACGCCAATAAAAAAGATATTTAAAGAAAAGACCTACCAGATCAGTTTCTTGCTCTTCAAGTCTATTATTATTGTTTTTTTCGTCTGTCATCACTCTCAATTATTCATTATTCATTCTTAATTATTCATTATCTAAGGATAGTAGCCAACAAACTGGCAATAGAGACTAAGATAGAAGTGGCACTAAACCACAACGTTGTACTGTTACCGATATCGGAGTTCTTTGCTTTTGTCTTGTTGGGGGTTACATACAGAATATCATTCTGTCTCATATAATAATAAGGAGAAGTTACGATACCTGCATTATTCAGATTTAAATTGATAATTTCACGTTTCCCGACAGCGTCTTCACGAATAAGCTTGACATTATCGCGGACACCATATATCGTCATATCACCCGCCATGGCAAGCGCTTCTAAGACATTCACTTTTTCATTACTGATCGTGAAGCTACCCGGACGTGTTACCTCACCCAATACGGAGATTTTGTAATTAGACATACGGACGGTGACAATGGGAACTTCCTTCAGGTAGTCTTTCAATTTGCCACGAAGTAAATTCTCGGCTTCATTCTTTGTTAAACCACCTACCTTTAAACGGCCTATTACAGGGAAATCGATCTCGCCTTCGTTATTCACCAAGTATTGCTGTAAGGTCGGCTGTGTTGTCGTATTAACATTTGTCAAAGCCGCATTCATCGGCGTTTGTACCGTCAAGTTGAATGGGGCCGCGGCCTGAGGATCGGTCGTATTCACGGTGATACTCAACAGGTCTTTCGGCATAATTTCGGCATCATACAAGGGGAGGTTCTTCTCTAAATCGTTGACTACCTCCGGGTTCTGGAGGTAGGGTACGTTCTTGTAGGAGGTACAGCTCGCTACCAACAGGGGTAAAGCGAATAGGAGTAGTAATCTTTTAATTCTCATGTTATTTTGTTGTCGTTTTAAATTCTTTGAACACGTTAAATTTTTTGAACACGGATGACGCGGAGTACACGGATTTAACGGAAAAGACGGGAGAAGAGACCTTTGGGTTTCTCGGGTTCGTATTCCGACTCGTATTTATGCATCAGGTCCTCGTAGCTGAGTTTTTGGGTCACCATCTCGTAGATCGTGCCCCAATCGGGAAGACCGCCCAGGTTGCGGTCGTCGATGAAGACATCGGCTTTCAATTTACGGCTAAAATGGTTGTTCTGGCTTTTCTCCTCCTCGGGATAATCACGGTTTACGGCGTAGAACTCAAGGCCACGCTCACGGCAGAAGGCCAAGGCCTCGTCCAGGAGCTTGCCCTCACGGACTGTCCAGAGGATTAGCTTATGGCGTTCGTTACTCAATTTTTTAAGGGTCTCGATGGCGAAAGGGATCTCCTTCCCTATCTCTGGATATTTGTGTTCGACGATTGTGCCGTCGAAATCAACCGCGATGATCATTTATGATTTATAATTTATGATTTATGATTTCCTGTCGACGAAACTGTCAATTGTCAACTGTCAACTCATTTGTCCAACTCCGAGAACCGGGAATTCTGGCTTTTGAACTCGGGGACAAAGGATTTCATTTCCTTTACCATTGGGAGGATCTGGACACGGAGGGATAAGTCTGCCAATAGGTTGATATGTTCTACTACGTCCTTGTAGGTGTATTCTCGAACGGCGGCTACACGGATCTTCTCGTGGGGGGTTTCCTTCGTGTTTTCTTTCTTGCTCAATAGTTCCTCATATAATTTCTCGCCGGGACGAAGACCGGTGTATTTGATCTCGATATCCTTATCCACCTGCAATCCGGACAGCTCGATCATACGTCTCGCCAAATCCGCTATCTTCACCGGCTCACCCATGTCGAAGATGAAGATCTCGCCGCCCTTACCCATTGTACCCGCCTCTAACACTAGACGACAAGCTTCCGGGATTGTCATGAAGTAGCGGATGATATCGGGATGGGTCACCGTGACCGGGCCTCCTTGGGCGATCTGGTCCCGGAAACGGGGGATCACGGAACCGTTACTGCCCAATACATTGCCAAAACGGGTCGTGATGAATTTCGTATGGCCTTTCACCTCGCCACGCCCGATCGCTATGCTCAGGCTCTGTACGTAGATCTCGGCCAGACGCTTGCTGCATCCCATGATATTCGTGGGATTGACCGCCTTGTCCGTACTGATCATCACGAACTTCTCGACACCATAGCCTACCGCCGCGTCCGCTACCACACGGGTACCGAACACGTTCGTCCGAATCGCCTCGCAGGGATTCTCCTCCATTAAAGGCACATGCTTGTAGGCCGCCGCATGAAATACGACTTGAGGATGCCAATTACGGAATACATAATCTACGCGATCCGGATTTCGGACATCACCGATTACCGGGACAAAGTTCAAATCCTTGAATTTTTCCTCCAATTCCAAACGGAGGTTATGCATCGGGGTCTCGGCGGAATCGAAACAGACCAGTTTCTTGATCGGGAAATGGGCCAACTGACGGCAGATCTCACTACCGATACTACCGGCGGCTCCCGTGACTAGGATCGTCTTTCCACGCAACAGGCCGCCGATCTCATCCAAATTGATATTAATTTCCTCACGGCCCAACAGATCCTCTATACGAATCTCACGAACCGAGCGTTTCGTGTCCCCATCGTGGAGTTCCTCCATCTCCGGGACCACTAACGTTTTCAGGGAAGTCTGCTCACAATAACGCACCAGGCGATCACGTTCCTGCTGGGCGGTCTTGATGTTGGGGAAGAGGATACCGTCTAAATTGTTACGGGGGATCAAGCGATACAAGTCCTCCAAATTCTCTATCTGGTAAACCGGCAACTCCGCTATCCGAAGGCTTTTCTTGAAGCCTCCAAACGCGATAAAGCCCACGATACTATAATTTTGCATGAATACATGACGATTCGCCGAGGTTGCGATCATCACGCTCTCCTCCTCCGTTCCGTAAACCAATATCCGTTTATGCTTTTTGCCGAGTTGCGACAGGACGCTGTTGTAAACCGTGATCATGAACACACGCAAGGAGATGAGCATCACGATCGTCAACATGCAGTCCGTAATTCCTCCCACCCAATATACCGAGGGGCTGAAATTCGATCTCAATGCCACAAGGATCACAAACATAAGGATCGCCTTGAGGATCGCCACGCCACCAATCCTCCACAATCCCCGTAACGTGGAATGACGGATCACCCCGTGATAGACCTTGAACGTCAAGAAAGAAAGGACACTGGCCACAAACGAGGCCACGCCTACTTTTACGATATCGAGCTCTCCGATACGCACCTGCAGGACAGACAGCAGCCCGAGCACTCCTATCAACGATACGCACAGAGAGACGAAAAGATCCGAGAAAAATATGACCCAGCGGTTGACATACCGCAAATTCACCAGACGGCCCAAAGTCAAGCGCCATCTGCCCTTATGTAAATCCATCTTTAGCTGTATTTGTTTATTCTTAATTTTTATAGAACCTGAAAATTAAGAGACCGAAAGTCCGGTTCTTTTCCTCCTAGCGGAAACGAAGTATATATTACTTCGGCAATGAAGTCTATCTTATCTATATTATTCCAATACGTCCAGCATATCACGAGTGATACTGACCTTGGCACAACCGAACATATCCACACAGATCACGAAGCTGGCGCTCCCATCGGGAGCTTCCAAGACGTTGCCCTCCAGACCACACAGCTTACCAGCGTTGATACGGACCTTCGCCCCGAGACGTATCGGACGGGAGTCGATGGTGACAGACTTCTCGGAATTATCCAGCATACGCTTGAGTTTGGACATCTGCTCGTCGGGGATGAATGCCACGGGGCGTATGCCTCCGGATCTCTCACCCGCGATATTTACCATGAAACGCTTGATATAAGGAAGATGAACGATCTCCTTCCGGCGCAAGGCTTCGGTACAACGAATAAAGACTATCGCACGGAATACGATCCGTTCCACTTGCTTGCGTTTACCGCTTGGCAAGAGGCGCATCTCCTTTTGGGAGGCGACATAGACCTCATAGTCCTTCTCGCCTTCCGGCTGGCCGGATATACGATCTTCCAGCCTGTCCCGAGACAGTTTTTCGGATTTATTGTTGACGATAGCGATATACCAATGTTTTCGTACGGATTCTCGTTCTGGAAGGTTGTTTTGGTCTGCTTTCTCAACGCCTACGGCGTCGATACCCTCTTGAGGTATCGAATCCACGACCGGTTTGGAAACATTTACTCGCATTTCATTGATTGCTTTATAAGGATAGCTGAATACTTGATTCATAACCCTTTTCGGCTGTGAGAAATTAGGCTACTAGGGAAGTAACGTTCATTTCATGGCGCGAATATAGTGAAAAATAATAAATAACAAGCAAATAAAAGGTGTTGTTTGTTATTTACCGTATGTAAGTATCTCTATAGAGAGTTTTTCCCTTTACATAAAAAAAGCCGAAGGTTGTCATTTCCTCCGGCTTTCCTTTTTTATCATATGCTAATCGCTAGCTTTTACCTGATAATTCCCAGTTTAGACTCACCCACGAAATCGATAATATGCTGGATTTCCTTACTCATCGGCACCTGATCCCTAATCATCAGCAAAGCGTCTGTAATACTACTGTTTCCTTGGAAGATAATCCGGTACGCATGGCTGATGTGCTTGATAACCTTTTCGCTGAACCCTTCATGAGACATAATGAAGGAGTTTACCCCGTAATAGGCGATAGGCTCTTGCGCCGCCACGATAAAAGGAGGGATATCCTTACGGAAACGACAGCCGGTCTGGATCATCGCCCAAGTCCCAACCCGGGATCCTTGGCTCATCAATACGTTGCCACCGAAGATCGCGTAATCCTCCAGGATACAATCTCCGGAGATCTTACTTCCATAACCAAATACGCTATGGTTCCCAATCTTCGTGTCATGGGAAATATGGACCCCCTCATGCAAGAAGTTACCATTACCGATACGGGTAGCTCCTTCCGCCGTAGAGGAGCGATTGATCACCACATTCTCGCGGATCACGTTATCATCTCCGATCACGGCGATCGAATCTCCTCCCTTATAAAAGAAATCCTGAGGCTCGGCAGAGATAACAGCCCCGTTAAATACACGGTTGCGATTTCCCATGCGTGTACCGCTCATCAAGCAGGCATGAGGCATGATCTCGCAATCATCTCCGATCTCCACATTCTTATCAATGTACGCGAATGGATGGATCGTTACGTTCTTCCCGATCTTCGCGCTTGAATCTACATAGGCTAATGGACTAATCATAACTTTACTACATTTAAAGGTTCTTATTCTCTACCACCACCGATGGCACTGTATAAACTGACAACCGCTTGCATACGTTGCACATTGTCGGACACCTCCGTCAACTGAGCGCTCAAAAGGCTCTGCTGGGCGGATAGGATTTCCAGATAAGTAGATTGAGCCGATTGGAACAAGGCGCTGGTGTAAGCCACCGCTTTCTCTAACTGCTCGATCTGCGCCCTATCTTGGAAAAGCTTCTTGCTCGTAGCGTCGTACTCATGCAAAGCGTCGCTCACCTCCTTACCAGCCTCCAGAATGGCCTGCTGATAATTCATCTGGGCGATCTTCTCTTCCGCCTTCGATACCTTCAAGTTTGCGACCAGCTTACCATTATTAAAGATGGGCTGAGCCAACGAAGCCAAGGCTTGAAACATGAATTGACCCGGATTGGTTACCACCATGCCGGAACCGTTTGTCCAGCCACCTGTAGCCGAGATATTCAATCCCGGATAGAAAGCGGCACGGGCCTTGTTCGTCGTATAATAAGCGCCCGCTAGTGTCATCTCCGCAATCTTCACGTCCGGACGATTCTCCAGCAGTTGCAAAGGAACACCTGCCATGATATCCTCGGGCATCACTTGCTCTTCAAAGCTACCCCGGTCAATCCGTTGGGGAGCCTTAGCCAATAACACGGACAAAGAGTTTTCCACGCTACGTACCTGACTTTCCAGCCCGATCAACGAACCGGAGACTTGGTGATAAGCGGCACGCATTTGCGTCACGGCCGCCTCCGTTGTCATACCCGCTATCTTCATCGCCTCCATGACACGGACATTCTCCTTATAGATATCAACCGTCTTAGCGGTAATTTCCACCTGCTGATCAAGCATCAACAAGGTATAATAAGTATTCGCTATACCGCCGATCAATTGAGAGCGCACGGCTTGTCTCGTATACTGGCTCTGTAGATAGGAAGCTTTCTGGCCTCTACTCGCATTCAGCAACTTACCGAACAGGTCGACTTCCCAACTAGCCGCCAAAGGCGTAGAGTAAGCTTTCACATAGCCACTGTTCCCCATTGTCATGGTAGAACCTTGCGGAGCGAAATTGATGGAAGGCAAAAAGGAGAGGCGGGCTGAGGTCAACAGTACCTTCGCTTCCTCTACCCGAAGAACGGCGGCCTGCATATCCACGTTGTTGGTCAATCCCTCCTCTATCAACGCCTGCAATTTGGGATCACGAAAGACTTCCTTCCAAGGCAAGTTTCCCATATTGGTCGTATCCGCAGAGGCTAATGTATCCGTATCGGAAACCGGATCACGATAAACTCCCGTCGCATCGATGGAATCCGGACGCTCGTATGCCTTATAGATATGGCAACTGCTTAACAAAGCAGTCGCGCATACCATATATATAACTTGTTTCTTCATTGTCATCTCTTATTTTATTTTAGCGTACTGTTCTATTTCCGTACTCATATCGCTGTTATCCAAATCTTCCCATTCGATCGGCTTGAATTTCTCCTGTAAGTACTGGAATACCACGAACAAAACCGGAACGATAAAAATCTGGAAGATCATACCGATGAACATACCACCGATAGCCGCTGTACCCAATGTACGGTTACCATGCGCTCCTACCCCGAAGGCGAACATCATAGGCAACAAACCGACAACCATCGCCAAGGAGGTCATCAAGATCGGACGCAAACGAGCGGCGGCTCCTAATACGGCAGCCCACGTGATACTCATGCCCATACGACGGCGCTCAAGGGCGAACTCTACGATCAAGATAGCGTTCTTAGCCAGCAAACCGATCAACATGATCAAGGCGATCTGCATATAAATATTGTTGGACATGGTTCCCACGATCATCTTCAATGCCGGGATATTGCCTAAAGCGGCCCAAGCTTGAACGAAAATGAAGCTACCCAGCAAACCGAACGGAACGGAGAGCAGCACAGCCAACGGCAGGATATAACTCTCGTATTGCGCGCTCAACAATAAATAAACGAATAAGAAGCATAACAAGAAAATAAAAGCCGTCGTGCTACCACTCGTACCAGCCTCCTCACGGGCCATACCTCCCAGCTCATAATCGAAACCAGCCGGAAGCGATCCTTTAGCCACCTCATCAATAGCCTTCAGCGCCTGGCCACTGGTGTAACCATCCGCCGGAGCAACCATCACCTTTATTGCCGTATACATATTGAAACGGCTAATGATATCCGGGCCATACACCTTTTTCATCGTAATAAATTGGGTAATAGGAGCCATCTCATTCCCGTTTTTCACCTTGATGTTTTTCATGGATTCCATATTTTTACGCATATCCGGATCAGCCTGCACCATAACACGATACATCTTTCCAAAACGGTTGAAGTTGGACGCGTACAAACCACCATAATACCCTTGCAAGGTTGATAAAATAACACTCGGGCTGATACCTGCCTTCTTACAAGCGGCGGCATCGATATCGATCTCGTACTGCGGGAAATTCGGGTTAAATGTGGTCTGGGCGGATTTAATCTCCGGACGTGCCGTCAAAGCGGCCATATACTCTTTCGAGATCTCAAAGAAACGATCCAACTTACCACCTGTCTTATCCTGCATATTCAACTCAATATCACTAGAGGCCGAATATCCGGGGATCATAGGTGGAGTAAAGAACAATACCTGGGCATCTTTCACCACTTTCTGAGCACGCATAAACAAGCTACTATATACGATATCGGAGTTCTGCATCAACGAACGCTCTTCCCAATCCTTCAACTTGATAATGAATGAACCATAAGAAGGTCCTTGGCCACCGATAAAGCTAAAGCCAACAATTGCCGTACGAGAATCCACGGATGGATCTACAGCGATCAAGCTATCTACCTTATTCATCACCTCGTAGGTACGTTCCTGAGAAGTTCCCGGCGGCAAAGTAACAACACCCATAATCGTACCTCCATCCTCGTTTGGCACCATACCCGTCGGAGTAACCTGCATCAAAAAGACCAACAAGGCAATAGCCCCGGCAACGATACCGAACGAAAGTTTCTTTTTCTGGATAAAGAATACGACACGCTTCTTATATTTAGCCAGCAAGGAATCGTAAGCGGCATTGAAAGAGGTATGGAAACGAGAGACAAATGTCGATTTCTTTTCCGCGTGCCCCTCTTCATGAGGCTTCAAAAGTATCGCGCACAATGCGGGACTTAATGTCAAGGCATTCAAGGCGGACAAACCGATCGCGATCGCCATCGTCAAACCAAACTGACGATAGAACGTACCGGCCGTACCTCCCATGAAACTTACCGGGATAAACACGGACATCATGACCAACGTAATGGAGACGATAGCGCCACCCAACTCGCTCATGGCATCGATAGAGGCTAGTTTTGCCGACTTATATCCTTGGTCCAGCTTGGCGTGGACCCCCTCGACGACGACGATCGCGTCATCGACCACAATCGCGATGGCAAGCACCATGGCACAAAGAGTCAACAAGTTGATACTAAACCCGATCAAGGACAACATAAAGAAGGTACCGATCAAGGCAACCGGGATAGCGATAGCCGGGATCAACGTAGAGCGCAAATCCTGCAAGAACACGTACACCACGATAAATACCAATACGAACGCCTCCAGCAACGTCTTGATAACCTCATGGATAGAGGCGAACAAGAAGTCGTTGGCATTCATGGAAATATTCACCTTCATTCCGGGAGGCATTGTCAACTGGGTTTCTTTCAGCAACGCCTCGATATTACTAATCGTCTCGGTAGCGTTCGTTCCGGGCATCTGGTAGACGATACACGTAACGGCGTTATGAGCATTTACACGATTGATAAAAGTATAACTCAAACGTCCCAGCTCGACCTCGGCGATATCTTTCAATCGCAAGACCTCACCATCCGGCAACGCCTTCACAACGATCTGCTCAAACTCATTAGTCTCTTGCAAACGCCCTTTGTAGCGGATCGTATATTGGAAAGACTGCTTACCCTGATCGCCGAAAGAACCCGGAGCCGCCTCCACGTTCTGTTCAGACAAAGCCGCCGTCACGTCGCTCGGGCTTAATTTATATTGAGCCATCACGTCCGGCTTCAACCAGATACGCATGGAGTAGTCCGTACCCAACACGTTCGCGTCGCCAACACCCGGCACACGCTGCACTTCCGGGATCAAGTTGATCTTCGCGTAATTCTCGAGGAACTCCGAGTCGTAACGATCATCTTCCGCATACACGGAGAAAACCAGCAACATGGAGTTCTGGCGTTTCTGGGTAGTCACACCAATCTGCGTTACCTCGGCGGGCAACAAACCTTGCGCCATGGATACACGGTTCTGCACATTGACAGCCGCCATATCCGGATCGGTTCCTTGCTTAAAATAAATGGAGATATCCGCGGAACCATCATTAGAGGCATTGGAACTCATATACATCATGTTCTCAACACCGTTGATCTGGTCTTCCAAAGGTGCGATCACACTATTCAGCACCGTTTGCGCATTGGCACCCGTATAAGTGGCCCTCACCGATACGGTAGGAGGAGCGATATCCGGATATTGGGTAATCGGCAAGGAGATCAAGCCTAGGCAACCCAAGATGACAATCAAGATGGAGATCACCGTGGAGAGCACCGGGCGGTTTATAAATCTATCTAATTTCATATCTTTCGTTTTTTAATTAAAAGCAGTCTGCAAATTTCCATCATGCTGGTCTTTCAAGGCCTGCTCGTATTTTGCCTTTTGTTGCTCACTCGTAATCGGCTGGATTGTCTGACCGTCTTTCAAGATTTGCACGCCTTCCACGACAACCTTATCACCTGACTTCAAGCCATTTGTCACCAAATAATTCTTACCGTCATTCAAGTTGGAAATCTGGATCTCCGTATTCTTCACCGTATTATCGGATTGCAACACAAACACGAACTTCTTATCCTGGATTTCCACGGTAGCCGATTGAGGGATCATTATGATGTCATTCATCGTATACGGGAAGATAATATTACCCGTACCACCGCTTCGTAATATATTCTCGGCGTTAGAGAATATGGCACGCATACTTACAGAGCCCGTAGATTGATCGATAACACCACTTACGGCATCAATCTTACCTTCATTCTGATACGTGGAACCGTCCGCTAATTGCAATTTCACAGCCGGCATCTTCTCTAATTGCTCTTTCAAGGAGCCAACCGCTTTCGTCAAGACCAATAATTCCTTCTCCGTCATGGAGAAATAAACATATACATTACCAATCTCCGAAACTGTAGTCAATGGTTGAGAGATAGAAGCGCTGACCAAGCTACCTATACGATAAGGGAACGTACCGACAACACCTTCCGACGGGCTTGTTACCGTGCAGAACGATAAGTTCTGGTTGGCGCTTACTAGCTGCGCCTCGGCTTGCGCCAGGCTGGCTTTTGCCGACAATAGTTGGTTTTTAGCCGTTTGATACTCAAAATCACTGATAATCTGCTTATCGAACAAGGCCTTCTTATTCCTCTCGGTCAATGTCAAGGTACTCACATTCGCTTTCGCCATCTCTACAGCGGCCTTGGCTTGCCCTACCACTGCCGCGTACTGCGTAGGATCAATTTGAAACAAAGCCTGTCCTTTACGGACCGTAGCTCCCTCATCCACACATAATTTCACGATAAATCCAGAAACCTGAGGACGGACTTCAATATCCTGCGTACCTTTAATAGTAGCCGGATAGGATGTTGTTTGGTCACTAGTCGTAGAATTGACCGCCATAACAGCAAACTCAGCATCCCCTAATTTCATACCACTCTGACTGTTTCCACAGGCAGTCAATAAAGACATACCAACCGCGAACAACGCGATCTGCCTTAACTGAGTAATCGTAATTTTCAACATTCGTTTATCCATATTTGTATATAATTATATATTCAAGATTGTTTTTCAGTTGCCTTTTTTATTTAACCCATGCGGTTATATTTTACATATATTTACACCTAAGGGTCTTTACTCGTCATTTCACCCTACAAATGTAAAAACTTTTTACACGATAACTATTTCATTCTTGCCTTTTTTACCTAAATTAATAGCACTTAAAAGGAAACGTATGTTTAAATGCAACTCTTTTGGGTTCAATCGAAAATAAAATTGTTTTTTTCAACAATATATTTTACATTTGTGTCCATACACAATAAACAAATATTACATCATGGAGCCTAAATTTATAACATCAGAAGTATTCAGTACCGCATGGAAGGGCACGAAGTCGCAGTTATGGATATTAGCCGGATTATTAATCGGATATTGCATCTTGTCTTTCACGCTGGCGGCGTTCGCCATGCCCATGCAAAGTTCCATTATCGGCAAAGTCATCGTAAACGTGATCAGCGCGTTGTTCTCCCTTATTTTCTCCTTGGGATATATGAAAAACATATTTCAAGCGTTGGATGGAGAAGAACCTCAGTTTTCCGCGTATGGACAACAGACAAAAAACATCATCACCTACTTCTTCGCGAGTCTTATCACGGGATTTGTCGTATTGGCAGGTGTATTGTTCTTTATCATCCCCGGTATTTATCTGGCCTTGCGGCTTCAATTCTTCCAAGCCTTCATTATCGAGGAAAACGCCGGAATTATCGAGTCTTTGCATAAAAGCTGGGAGATTACGAAAGGACAAGCATTGCCTCTGTTCATCCTGGCGTTGGTAATGATCGGAATCATGATATTAGGATGTATTTTATTCGGTATCGGAATTTTCGTAGCCGTCCCTCTTATTTATATGATGTATGCTTACGTTTTCCGTAAATTGAATATTCCATGAACAAGAATTACAGGATAAAAGATATCGCCGAATTATCCGGTGTATCAACCGGTACGGTAGACCGCATCCTGCATGAGCGCGGGAAGGTATCGGAAGACGCGCGGAAAAAGGTGGAGAAAGTCTTAAAAGAGATAGACTATCAACCCAACCTAATTGCCCGCTCTTTAGCGTTGAAGAAAAAGTATCATTTCATCGCCTTGATCCCTTCTTTTCAGGAAGGGGAATACTGGGCGAAGCTAAGCCAAGGGATCGAGAAAGCGCAACGGGAATTGTTTAGCTACAATATCGATGTCGAGCAAATATACTTTGACCAATACGACAGCAATAGCTTCGACGAATTAATCCCGAAGATAGAGACCGCGGATTGCCAAGGGGTTGTTATCGCCACCTTATTCAAGCAAAGCGTCTTGGCCTTGGCCCAGCGGCTAGACCAGAAAGGTATTCCTTATATATTGATCGACTCTTTTATCGACCACACGAATTGCATCTCTTATTACGGAACCCATTCGTATGATTCGGGGTATATAGCGGGACGACTCCTATTCGAGCAAATCCGCCAAGAGGATGATATCGTGATTTTCCGTTTCACCCGCAAGGGAGATTCCTGTTCTACGCAAGTGCAGAAACGAGAGGAAGGATTCCGGGATTATCTCGCCAAGACCTCCTTCAAGGGGAAGATTCACTTGCTGCATGTACACGCGAAGGACATGGAGGGGAATAAGAGGCTACTGAATGCTTTCTTCGAGAAATATCCGCAAGTACGAATCGGTATCATCTTTAACTCAAGGGCCCATTTCATAGGGGATTATCTAAGCAGCGAACGGCCGCCTTATTCTTTCAAGCTTCTGGGTTACGACGTGATAGAGTCGAACATCCGTTATCTGGAAAACGGCTTGATCACGCACTTGATAGCCCAGCGGCCGGAGGTACAAGGATATCATTGTATCAAGGCGCTTTTCAGGCATTTGATCCTCAAGGAGAAAATAGAGCCGGTCAATTACATGCCGATCGATATCTTGGTAAAGGAAAATATACAATACTACAATAATTATATCTGATGAACTCCTTATTTAGCGTAAAAGAGAAAGTGATTTTGTTGACCGGGGGCTATGGTATATTAGGTACCTGCATGGCCAAACACCTGGCGAGAGAAGGCGCGTACGTCGTGATACTCGGACGAAACGAACAAAAAGGATCCGCCTTGGTAGGCGAGATCAAAGCGGAAGGAGGCGAGGCCTTATTCTTGGTTTCAAACGTGCTGGATAAAGCCTTGCTGGAACAAAACAAGCAAGAGATATTGAAAGCATACGGCAAGATTGATGTTTTAGTAAACTTGGCGGGTGGCAACCAATCCGGAGCGACGATTCCTCCCGACAAGACGATCTTCGACCTGGATATCGACGCTTTCCGGACCGTAGTGGACCTGAACTTATTCGGGACCGTAGTGCCTACGATGGTCTTCGCCGAGGTCATGGTGAAGCAAGGTAAAGGAAGCATTATCAATATCTCGTCCGAATCTTCCCTGCGTCCATTGACCCGTGTGGTGGGCTATGGATGCGCGAAAGCCGCTATCAACAATTTCACGCAATACATAGCCGGAGAGCTGGCTATTAAATTTGGAGAGGGCCTACGCGTGAACGCCATGGCTCCGGGATTCTTCCTTACCGAGCAAAACCGGGCATTGATGAGCAATCCGGATGGATCGCCCAGCGATCGTTGCAACACGATCGTAGCGCACACGCCGTTCCGCCGCCTAGGAAAACCGGAAGAGTTACTCGGCACTTTACAATGGCTGGCGAGCGATGCCTCCGCGTTCGTAACCGGTACCGTGATCCCTATAGACGGAGGCTTCGACGCCTTCTCAATCTGAGTTGATTTATGATTTATAATTGATGATTCAAAATGTTTCTATGTGAGCAGACTTGGCGTTGGTACGGACCGAACGATCCTATCAGCCTTTGGGACATCCGCCAGGCGGGTGCCACCGGTATCGTAAACGCGTTACACCATATCCCGAACGGGGAAGTTTGGACTACGGAAGAGATTCAGAAGCGGAAAGCGTTGATCGAATCCGCCGGATTGCGCTGGAGTGTAGTGGAGAGCGTGCCGGTACACGAGCATATCAAGACGCGAACCGGAGAGTTCCAAACCTATATAGAGAACTACAAACAAAGCCTCCGTAACCTGGGAGCTTGCGGTATCCGGGTAGTCACCTACAACTTCATGCCGGTATTGGACTGGACGCGTACCGACTTGGCTTACACCCTGCCGGATGGCTCCAAGGCCTTGCGCTTCGAACGTGCGGCTTTTATGGCGTTCGACCTATTTATATTGAAACGACCGGCGGCGGAAGCCGAATATACGGAAGCGGACAAGGAGAAAGCCAAGGCACGCTACGAGGCTATGAGCGAGGAGGATCGCCAGCTGCTGGTCCGCAATATGATAGCCGGGCTACCCGGCTCGGAAGAGACTTTTACGATCGAGCAGTTTAGGGAAGCATTGGATCGCTATAAAGATATCGACGCGGAGAGACTTCGCTCGAACCTGATCTATTTCTTGCGGGAAATCGCTCCCGTGGCGGACGAGGCCGGTGTCAAGCTCGTTATCCATCCCGACGATCCCCCCTACTCCATCCTCGGGCTTCCCCGCATCTTGAGCACGGAAGACGATTTCCGGAGATTGATAGAGGCCGTGCCGAATCCAAGCAACGGGCTTTGCCTATGCACCGGTTCCTTCGGCGTAAGAAGCGATAACGACCTGGCAGGGATCATGGAACGCTACGGGGATCGGATCGATTTCGTTCATTTCCGCAGCACACGGCGAGACTCGGAGGGCAATTTCTTCGAGGCGAACCATCTGGAAGGCGACGTGGATATGTACGGTGTCATGAAGGCCTTACTGGAATTGCAACAACGCCGCCAATGCTCCATCGCCATGCGACCGGATCATGGACACCAGATGATAGACGACCTAAAGAAGAAAACCAACCCCGGCTATTCCTGTATCGGACGTTTACGAGGTCTGGCCGAGCTACGGGGATTGGAGATGGGTATCGCCCGCAGTCTCTAGCCACTCCAAGACCCTCGCCGCGGGATCCGCGACGCTTACGAAGTCCTTCCCCGACCCCGCCGGGCACTTCAAGAGCGACGCGAAGTCCTTCCCCGACCCCGCCGAGCACTTCGAGAGCGACGCGAAGTCCTTCCCCGACCCCGCCGGGCACTTCAAGAGCGACGCGAAGTCCTTCCCCGACCCCGCCGGGCACTTCACAAGCGACGCGAACTCCTTCCGGGACTCCGCCGGGCACTACAAACCAAACAACCGAGGAATCAACAAGCTTAAATCCGGCAAGAAGGCCACCAAGAACAAGACGACAACCATCGCCAAGAACATCGGCAGCAACGGACGGATCACCCGATCGATCTTTGTACCCGCCACGCTACATCCAATAAACAATACCGAGCCTACCGGAGGCGTACACAATCCCACGCAAAGATTCAGCACCATCATGATCCCGAAATGCACCGGATCCATCCCCAATTGCCCCGTCGCTATCGGCAGGAAGATCGGGGTAAAGATCAAGACGGCGGGCGTCATGTCCATAAAGATCCCGACGATCAATAGGATCACGTTGATAAGTATCAAGATCACCACCGGATTATCGCTTATACTCAACAAGGCGGCACTCACCGTCTGAGGGATATTCTCATAACTCATGATCCAAGACAGTCCCGTACAAGTTGCCACCAAAAGAAGGACGATGGCCGTAGTCTTGGCCGATCGCAATAACACTTGCGGCAATTTAGCCCAAGTAAGTTCCTTATAGATAAAAGAAAGGATTAAGGCGTACAAAACGGCGATCGCCGAAGCCTCGGTAGCCGTAAACAATCCCGCCAAGATTCCTCCGATCACGATCACCAACAGCATCAAGCTAGGGATCGCCCGGAAAAAGATCCTTATCCCCTCCGCGAACGGGACACGTACGCCCACCGGATACCCCTTTCGCGCGGCAAACATAGCGGCTACGATCATGATCGCCACTCCCGTAAGAATACCCGGCAGATAACCAGCCATAAACAAGGCGGACACGGAGACTCCCCCACTCGCCAAGGAGTAAACGATCAAGACATTACTCGGAGGTATCGTCATGCCGGTAGTGGCGGAAGAGATATTTACGGCGGCACTGAAATTCGGATCGTAACCGGCCTTTTTCATCTCCGGTGTCATGATGCTCCCGATAGCGGAAGCGGCGGCGGCGGCAGAGCCACTGATCGCCCCGAATAACATATTCGCCACGACATTGACCACCGCCAGTCCTCCGGGCAACCGCCCGACCAGCACCTTGGCGAAATCGATCAAGCGCAAAGCGATACCTCCGCTATTCATGATATTCCCCGCCAATATAAAAAACGGGATCGCCAGCAGGGCGAAGCTGTCCAGCCCCGAGGCCATACGCATCGCGTAAGTCGTAACGGCGGGAAGCGAGTCTATATTCACGAGCATCGTCAATACCCCCGCCACACCAATGCTATACGCTACCGGAACCCCGACCACCAGCAGAAAAAAGAAACTTATCACCAATACGAGTATACCTATAATATCCATATCATTAGTCTTTTAAGAATTAGAGGAACGAAATAAGTCGATCGCGTTATCCAGCGCGTAATAAGCGGTAAGCAATCCCCCTAGCGGCAATGCCAGATACACATATCCCAAATTAATCTCCAGAGAAGCCGAAGTAACTCCCAAATGAAAACGAGTATATACCAGCCAACTCCCTCCTACGATCAACACAAACACGGCGAATAAGAATACGATCAAGAAGATAAACAGCCGCAAGAACTTCCCGCGAGAAGGACACATATGCTGAAGCAATAAATCGATCGCGAGATGCTCATTCTTACCGGATACATAAGCGGCCCCCAGCAAGCCCACCCAGATCAATAAATAACCGGCCAATTCATCCGTCACCGAACTCGGCGAGACCAGGATATACCGGCTCAATACCTGCCATAGCACATCCACGACCAAGAAAGCCATCAAGAAAATCAACGATAGCTCCAATCCTTTATCAATTATCTTTCTCATGGGTATTCTGTATTTGATCGATTAAATCATGAAAAACCGGATCATTCTTAAACCGCTCTATCATCGGGGCGGCGGCATCCATAAACGGCTGCTTATCGGGGTAAATAATTTCCATCCCATGCGCTTTCATCTCCTCTAGCGATTGCTTCTCTTGTTCCGCCCAAAGCTTCCGTTGATAGATAGCGGCGGCGTCAGCGGCCTGTCGCAGCCAATTACGCTCTTGCTCCGTCAGCTTCTGCCAAGTAGCCAAGCTGATGATGATCACGTCCGGACACATCGTATGCTCATTGACCGAATAGTACTTTACCACCTCATGATGGAACGCTGTCGTTACGGAAGGCGTATTATTCTCGGCTCCATCCACGACATTACTTTGCAAGGCCGTATACAATTCGCCCCAATCCACGGGAGTAGCCGAGCCGCCGAATGTCTTCATCATCTCCACGGCTATCGGGCTCTTTTGCACCCGGATCTTCAGTCCTTTCAGATCCTCGGGCGTGCGAATCTGCTTGTTTACCGTATAAAAGCTACGGGCTCCCGAGTCAAAATAAGCGAGTCCCCTAAACCAATAAGGTTCCGTCGACTCCAAGATCTGTTTACCCACCGGACCATCCAGCACCTCAAAAAACTGATTACGGGAACGGAATAGATAAGGTATGCCAAACACCTTGAACGGATCGGCAAAACCTTCCAACGCGGCGGAGGAAACTTTCGTAATATCGAGACTCCCTATCTGAAGCAACTCTATACATTGATTTTCGGATCCCAATTGAGCGGAAGAATAAATGTCCATGCTCATCTTTCCTCCAGACAACTCTTTCAGACGCTCATTCATATAGAGCAATCCTAAATGAACGGAATGGCTAGGAGGTAATCCGTGTGCCAGCTTCAGCACCCTTCCTCCTCCCTTCACCCCTTCCTTACAGGAGAAGGAGAAAGACACGCACATAAGAAATAACAGGGCGATCTTTAGAACTTTCATAGTAGAAATGTTAACAATTCGTTGTTTATCGACAAATATAAATGAAATAATCGAATTGTGCACGAACACAGAAGAAAAAACACAAAGAATAAAAAACAAAAAGAAGTATAAACATATCGGAAAGAGAGGTTATTGAAAGGAGTTTTTTTATACTTTTGTAGTAAAACAATATCTAATGACATCTAAAATACACAACAGCATACTCATTCTTTCGCTCATTCTATTTGCGTCTTGCCGCACGCAAAAGCCTACTCCACGTCCGACCTCTCCGGAGACAGTGGATTTTCCTACGGCAAATATCCCTCTTCCCGCCATGGATTTCAATTTCATATTACCAGAAACGCCAGAGCTAACAATGAGTCATTCACCTAGAAAAGACATTACGGAAGCCCTTACGCCCCATGATAAAAGCCAGATAGCGGTCAAGGACCCCAAGCTATTCAAGGAAAATAATACGGAGATTATCAACTTATCCCTGATCCCCTCCGGAGAATACGCCTTTCCTCTTCCCAATGGAAACGTGATCTCTCCTTATGGGGGAAGAAGAAGACATCATTCCGGAGTAGATATCAAGACTTGCGCCAACGACACGATCGTATCCGCTTTCGATGGTATTGTCAGGATGGCGAAACCATTCGCCGCCTATGGCAACGTTATCATTGTCCGCCACTACAATGGACTGGAGACGATCTATAGCCACAACTCCAAGAACTTGGTCAAACCCGGCGATCGTGTTCTCGCCGGACAACCAATCGCCTTAACCGGACAGACCGGTAGGGCAACTACCGAGCATTTACATTTTGAGACTCGTATAAACGGAGTTCATTTCAATCCGAATATCATCTTCAACATGGCTAAAAGGGAATTACGTTCAAAATGCCTGGTCTGTACCCAGAAAGGTAATAACGTAATCGTCAAATCGGTTGATCTATTACCCCATCAAAAAAAAGGCTCATACGTACCAGCATCTCCAGATAAATGGGTTTACAATGAATAAAATTCAGGGTCTCCTCGACTTATCACAGAGATGTCTAAACTCAGCTATGGTATGTACCTGATGCATATATTTTGGCTTGGATTGTGGGTAACGGTATTCAAGCATGACTTAGCATTCCCTACTGTCGCCGCTATACCCTGCATTGCGGTAAGTACATTTATCTGCTGTTATGTGACGACAAAGATTATCTCATTTATACTAGGCAGTAAATGGATTATAGGATAAATAGAGGATAGCTCTGTCATTTGGTGCGGTTGCCTTGTAAACAAGAAGATAAGATTACTTGTTATTTGAAAAAAATAGTGTATTTACGATTTTTAAATAAATCCCGGGTAATAATGATGACGAGAACTGTTTCTATACTTTTGATATCGAGCCTTTGTATGCTAAGTTATTGTATGCCGAGGACCGAGCCTGCTCAAACCGAGGTGTTAACTCCTGTGGATTCTATATCGACGGATTCCGCCGTGATTGTGGAGACTTTGCCTCCTCGTATCGAAATAGAGAAAGAGCTACTTTTCGATAAGCATACTTTAGAAGATACTTATCCCTATAAAGATACGACACGGGAGTTTCAGTGGGAGAAAATGAAAGAAAGATTGTCCTTATTGGAGTCGATTCAAAGGGAGTCTTCTCAATGGGCGATATTGCAGAACTATAAAAACAGGAATGGAGAGGCCCCTCTTATAAAAGTCTTCAAGAGAGATGCCTATAAGAGGGTTTCCGATACGCTTGGCGTAGAACGTTATCAATCCGTCCCGCTTTATTTGTTGACCGATACCGTGACTCCCGAGATCTATGGACGTGACGGTAGCTTAGTCCGTATCAAGGCGATGGATGAGGATTCCAGGTTCACTCGTATACAAACCGTGTATGATGGAGAGGAAGAATGGTATGCTCCGAAGAAATATATCACGCAAATAGAGGATACGGTTGTCTTCGATAAGGCGATCTTCGTGGATCGTCACAACCAGAATATAGCAGTTTTGGAGCACGTCGGCTCGAAATGGCTGGTTCGTAGCATGAACCCTGCGACTACCGGACAGCATCGTCCTCCTTATGCGCAGGAAACCCCGCTGGGAATGTATGTGCTCCAAGAAAAGAAGTCTCGTATGATTTATTTGGTGGACGGTTCCAAGGAGACAGGTGGATTCGCCCCTTATGCCAATCGTTTTACGAATGGGGCGTATATCCATGGCGTACCGGTCAACGCTCCTCGTAAATCGTTGATCGAATATAGTCCTTCGTTGGGAACGACACCTCGGTCTCATATGTGTGTGAGAAACGCTACTTCGCATGCGCAATTTGTTTACGAGTGGGCGCCTGTTAATGAGACGATTGTTTTTGTATTAGAATAAAAATCATAACTTTGCTGCGTTATTGTTTATTAGTATGCGAAGGATTTTCTTGTATTTGTTTTTTATTGTCTTGTCTGTGAGTTCAATTTCAACCGGTGGCGTTTTGCGTGCCCTATCTCCAGAAACGGAATCTACGTCTGTGGCGGTTATGGGGCGCCAATTATATGAGGAGATGCGATTGGATCAATGGGTTTGTTTTGATGCGTTTATACAGGGGCTTAGAGGTTCTGGGAAGATCGATCGGAAAAATAAGGATATCCTTACGGTTATCGATTTCTCTAAACCTTCTACGGCGGAACGCATGGTTGTATTAGATATACGGCAAAAGAGGATACTTTACACCTCATTGGTTTCTCACGGTAAGAATAGCGGAGGGAATTATGCGACCTCTTTCTCGAATGAGAACGGTTCCCACAAAAGTTCTTTAGGCTTTTTTCTGACGGAAAATACGTATCAAGGCCGGAATGGTTATTCGCTTATCTTGAATGGATTGGAAAAAGGAATAAATGATTTGGCTAAGCAAAGGGCGATTGTAATTCATGGTGCCTCTTATTCCAATCCTTCGGTGGCTGCTTCATCGGGGCGGTTAGGACGTAGCTTTGGTTGCCCTGCTTTGCCTGTATCTATCAGTAAGCCAGTTATCAATACGATAAAGAATGGAACCCTTTTGTTTATTTACGCCAACGATAAGAACTATCTGACGCAAAGTTCCATTTTATCCACTCAACAAGAAAATGATGTTTTTTATGAAAAAAGTCATCGGAAAGTTTTGTAGTTTAAAATAAAGGTGTACCTTTGCACCGCAATCAAGGATAAACACTACGAATTGCAAGACGGGGTGTAGCGCAGTCCGGTTAGCGCACCTGCTTTGGGAGCAGGGGGTCCCAAGTTCGAATCTTGGTACCCCGACAGAGTAGAAAAGATTAAAAATCAGCTACTTAAAGAGATTAACGAGTCGGTACAAATTGTGCTTGACTCGTTTTTTTATGCCTTTATGTCTCTATTTTGGCTAAATAATGGCTAATAAGGCAGGGTATTTCTTTTAAATATCTTTTAAGCGATTCCGTACAATATGTTTTTAGTTTCAAACCTCAAAAAACATGTACAAAAATGGCAACTTTTAAAGCTGTTGTCCTCGCGGGCAACACTCATCTGAAATCTGACGGGACAAAAAATATAAAGATCCGTATTTATCACAATAAGTCTTCTCAATATATATCTACCCCTTACTATATCCAAGAGCGTTACTTGAGGGATGGTGTTACCCTTCCAGAGTATAGGGATGCGGCTCTTCTTAATTTTGAGATAGGGAATATCATACAGAAATATAGAAGTATCTGTCTGAAGCTTGGCGTTGAAAGGTCGGCACGGATGAGTTGTAGTGAAATAAAGGAACAAATCATTGCAGCCATGGAGCCTGAATACGAATTTATAGATTTTGTCGCATTCTCGAATGAGCTCATAGATAAAACCGAGAAGGATAAAACAAAAGAATGGTACCAAGGTTCGATCAGGACACTTACATGGTATTATAAACGCGAGAAAATAGATGTTCGAGATATTACCGCACAAAGGATGAACGAGCTCAAGGAGCAGCTTTCTGTTAAGGGGCCAAAAGGCAAACCGTTAGAACCTGGAGCTATCAGCAATTACCTACGTGGTATCAGAGCTATCTTTAATAAGGCAAAGCTAAAATACAATAACTTGGACTACGATATTGTACGTATTCCCAACGAGCCTTTTAATAGGGTCAAGATACCGAAATATAGACGCGCACGGAAGAACTTATCTACACGTGACATTATTCGCATCCGTGATGGGCAATTCTCTAATGGACGTGCTAATATGGCACGTGATGTCTTTATGATGATGTTCTATATGATGGGGATAAACATAAATGATCTCTTTAAACTGAGAACCCTAACACATGGACGGATCGAATACGAGCGAAGCAAGACCACGACGGATGATAATACTTATCAATTCCCCCTGTCTATAAGAATCGAACCGGAATTGGAGGTGCTCATCAAGCGATATAGCGATATTGCCTTCCTCTCCTATTTCCGGAGGCAATACAGCAATGTGAATAATTTTATGCGCGCGGTGAATATCGGTCTTAAAGAAATATCCGATGAGCTACATCTTGGCTGTAAAGTTACAACCAACTGGGCTCGTCACAGCTGGGCTAGTATCGCCCGAAATAAAGCGGATGTCCCTAAGGCGGATATTGATTTTTGTCTTGGACACGTAAATAATGACTATAAGATGGCCGATATATACATTGATATAGACTATTCGATATTTGACAAGTCCAATCGGGCTGTTTTGGATCTCTTGAAAAATATTTCTGAAAAAAAATCAGTAAATAGTTTGCCATAATAAAAAAGCTCCCTATATTTGCGGCAGAGAATTCGAGTTGGATTTTAGACGAAAGTTTGAGATCCAACTTTTTGTGTTTATACATGTTTGGTCTCTCTTTCTTGTAAACTTCCATAAAACAACGACTTACCCGGTGCCTCGCTAAAATACAGGCACTATGACAATTACTATTTCAAAAACAGCGCTGCTATCGAGATTGCAGCTTTTGGCGAAGATAATACCCGCCAAATCATCCACGCCGATCCTTTGTCACTTCATGCTAGAGACAAGGGATGGCCGGTTATTCGTCACGGGATCGAACAGCGAGGGACGGATAACCACCAGCCTTGAGTGTATCTTCGACGAGGAGATATCCATCTGTGTCCCTACCTCAATATTGGACGGGCTGAAGAACCTGCCCGAGCAACCGATCGATATGATCATCAATAAGGATACCCGCGAGATAAGGATCAAGTACCATGGTGGCAAGTTCGAGGTTATGGGGTATGCCCCGTCCACCTACCCGGGGAAAAGATCAATCGAGGTCTTGGACTCTATATCATTGAGGACCGAGGATTTATTCTACGGAATATCCAAGGTCATAAATCTGGCCGGGAATGACGATATCCGTCCGGTCATAAGCTCTGTCTTTATCGAGACGGAACCGGAGGCCGTGTGCTTTGTCGGGACGGACGCGCACGGCATGGGATTGGTGAGAAAGGGCAATGGCGGGCAGGCGGGCAAGATATCCGTCATAATCAGCCGTCCTATCGCCTCTGTATTGAGGGCGATACTTCCGGTCTCGTCCGATAACCTTGAGCTAAGGATTGGAGCGGATTGGTCCGATGTCATATTCAACGATTATGAGATATCGTTCCGGAACGTGGAGGGGAGATTCCCCAATTGGAGGGTCGTGATACCCAAGGGGAATAAGCTGGAGCTGCTCGTTGACACCAAGCAGCTGATCGGGGCTATCAAGAGGACATCGGTGTTCTCCAACAAGGCCTCTTGCCTTATCGTGCTGAAGATCGTCCGTGATAAGTTGACCGTATTCGCCCAGGACATAGATTTCTCCACCTCCGCGGAGGAGACGATGGAGGCCGACTTCAACGGGGACGATTTTTCCATAGGTGTCAAGGGATCGTTGCTTCTTGAGATCCTGTCGTGTATCGATGACGGACGCGCGCGGCTTACCTTTAGCGAGCCCAGCCGCGCTATCTTGATAACTCCGGAGAGCCAATCCGGGAACGAGGAACTTACCTATTTATTAATGCCAATAACAATATCATGAAAGAGTTCAAAGATACAATCCAGGAATATCTAAAGGAGAGGGCGGCGGAAGATCTTCTGTTTGCCCCGAAGCTTGCCAATCCTAAAAAGAGTATAGACGAATGCTGCCGCTACATCATGGGAGAGGCCCGTAAGCGGGGAACCTCTGTCGTGATGAGCGACGAGGAGGTTTTTGGGATGGCCGTACATTATTATCCAAAGCATATCGTTATCCCAAGTGTACTATTTATTATCGCTGATATGCAATTAATTAACTCATTTACTTGTTAGATTGACTTCTGATAATGACAAGCTAGAAAATATAAAAGTTTTGTTT